>JAOAPQ010000894.1 GCA_025462965.1 Bryobacterales bacterium | reverse complement strand
GCCGGCGGCCAATCGAACAAACGCAACATCAACAAGGGCAAAGCCGCGGAGTTTCCGGAAGAGTTCAAGGTCAAACCGAAATGAACCACGCGCGCTTTTGGGTTCTGCTGCTCGCGTTCGGGCACGCCATCGCGTTCGCCCAATCGGCTGAGTTGAACGGCCGCGTAACGGATTCTTCCGGGTCGGTGCTTCCCGGTGTCAAAGTAGCAATCACCAACACAGCGACAGGAGCCGTTCGCGACGCCTCCACGAACGATCTGGGCTACTACGCGATTCCTCAGTTGCAACCCGGCGAGTATTCCTTTAAGGCGGAAAAGCAGGGCTTCCGCACGATAATTGAAACTGGCATCAAGCTGGAAGTGGACCAGCGGGCGACTGTGGAACTCACGATGCCGGTCGGGGATCTTGCTCAGGAAGTGTCCGTCAAAGCGATCGCTCCGCTGCTGGATACCGTGGAGCCGAGCATCGGGCAGGTAATCGATAACAGGCAGATCGTCGGCCTTCCGCTGAATGGCCGTGATTACGCTCAACTGGCTTTGCTCTCCAGCGGCACGACGAACCCGATTGCGGGAAGCCGGGCTGGAGGATTCAGCTCAGGGGGACAGCGGCTCTCAGCGAACAATTACCTGCTGGATGGTGTAGACAACAACAGCCTGGAGCTGGCCGATGCGGGCCGCAGCGCGGAACTGGTGAAGCCATCCGTGGACGCCATCCAGGAATTTAAGGTGCAGACCAACGTGTATTCGGCGGAATACGGTCATGGCACGGGCGCCGTAGTCAACGTCACGATCAAGTCCGGGACGAACGCAATCCACGGCACCGCGTTTGAGTTCCTTCGAAACGAAAAGGCGGATGCGCGCAATTTCTTCTCCAGCCCCACCGCGGCCACGCCCGAATTCCGCAGAAATCAGTACGGTTTCGCGGCCGGCGGACCTGTCATCAAGAACAGGACGTTCCTTTTCGGTGACTGGGAAGGAACGAAAATTCGCCAGCAGCAGACTACGTTGAGCAGCTTGCCGACTTCGGCGGAGCGGACGGGTGATTTCAGCATTGTGCCCAAGAAGCTGATTGATCCCACGACTGGCCTCGGCTTCGCCAACAATGTCGTCCCTCTCAGCCGCATTGACCCGGTCGCACAAACGCTCATCAATCTTTATCCCGCAACCCAAAACAACAGCCTGATCTCAAACTATCTGTACAGTGGGCCGAACAACGAGGACGTCACGCGCTTCGACGTTCGCCTGGACCACACGTTTCGCGAGACCGACAACATCTTCGCGCGCGTCAGTCACTACGGCAGGACCTTGCCCGCGGTGTTAAGCCTGCCGGCGCCCTCGTTCGGCGCTAACGGCTTTGACGGAACCATTAGCGGCTGGAATACCGCGCTTGGCTGGAACCACATCTTCACGCCATCTCTCATCACCTCCACGCGCATCTCCTGGGGCTATTCACGGTTCACGCGCGCCAACCCCGCGTCGGCCGGGAAAGACAACCTGAACGCCAAGTACGGAATCAAAGGCGGCGACGTCACCACCCCCGGCGACTTCTCCGACTTCACGATCACGGGCTACCGCCAACTCGGCATTGGGCAAAATAATCCCGTAGACCGCAACTCGCAAAACCGGCAATTTGTCAGCGACACGAACTGGACCCACGGCCGGCACGAAGTAAAGTTCGGCGTGAATACCATCCGCCCGCAGAACAACATCGTGAACTCGCGAGGCGTGGTGGGCAGCTACACCTTCAACGGCCAATTCACGGGTGACGGCGCAGCAGACTTCCTGCTGGGCCTGCCAAGCCAGTATCTGGCGTCCTCCGCCGTGAATGCCAATCTACGCGGGTGGTTGCTCGCCGGTTATGTGCAGGATGATTGGAAGCTGCGCCCCAACCTGACAGTGAATCTGGGTCTCCGGTATGAGATCGCCAGGCCGTTTTACGACACGCAGAATCGCATGTCGAACTTCGATCAGGATA
Organism: Bryobacterales bacterium; assembly: GCA_025462965.1. Lineage (GTDB taxonomy): Bacteria > Acidobacteriota > Terriglobia > Bryobacterales > Bryobacteraceae > JALYXI01. The sequence goes on along the minus strand of JAOAPQ010000894.1, from coordinate 921 downwards.
CCGATCCGGCGCACCCCACACTTGTTCTCGCCTCGAACAAGGGCGGATATGATGCGCGGTCTCTGGTGAACACCTCTTTGAATGGCTGGGAGCCGCGCATCGGGCTCGCGTGGCATGTTCTGCCCAATACGGTGATCCGCACAGGCTTCGGTATCTTCCGGACCTACTTCGAACCGTTCGGCGATGCCCAGTTCCTCATCGGCGACCCGCCGTTTGCGTACACCGTGACGTTGGCCTCCAGCAAGACCGCGCCCGCCTTCGTACTCAGCGCCGGAGCTCCCGCCGGGCTGCTTTCCATCAACAACGCGGCGGGCGGGCTTCAGTTCTCGTCTTATGAGCGAAATCCCCATCGCGCTTATGCGCCCCAATGGAACTTCAATATTCAGCACCAGTTTGCGGGCAGCTGGTTGATGGAAGTGGGCTATTCCGGCGAGCGCGGCATCCATCTGTTGAACCGCATTGATGGCAACTTTTCGCCACCCGGGCCGGGGAATCTGAACGCGAAGCGAATCCTGTTGAGCGCTGCCATTCCGGGAACCAGCATCGTCGCCTCACCACTTGGACCTGTCTACCGTCACGTGTTCAACGGAAATTCGAACTACCACGCTCTGGTGTCGAAAGTCGAAAAGCGCACGTCTTCCGGCCTGAACCTGCTGGCCTCTTTTACCTGGTCGAAAACGCTCGGCGATACCTGCGCCGATTCAGCCGATGCCAGTTCCCCCAATTGCGGATTTCAGGATCCGCTCAACATGCGCGCGGAGAAGGGTCTCGACAATCAGGACACGCGCCTGCGCTTCGTGACCAGTCTGATTTACGAGCTCCCTTTCGGGCGCGGCCGGCACTGGGGCAGCAGCATCAATCGCGTGTTCGATACAGTTGCCGGGGGCTGGTCCGCCGGAGGTATCTTCACCGCGCGTACGG
>JAOAPQ010000878.1 GCA_025462965.1 Bryobacterales bacterium | reverse complement strand
TGATTTCCCTGGCAGCGGCGTCCTTCGCTATCATCGTCAGCGCCACGCTGTACATGAGGCATCCTTCTGAGCCCGGGTTACCCGCCGGATACCATGCGCAAGAGGACGCGATGCGTTCCGGCCTGGCGCTTGTCTCGCCGGCGGGAGAAATCGACTCAGCGCCTAAAGACTTGCGGTGGAAGCAGGTTGCGGGCGCACAGCGCTACCAGGTCCGGTTAGCCGAAGTTGACGAAAACCAGATCTGGAGCTCAGAAACTCCATTGACGCAAGCAGAAATCCCCGCGAGCGTTCAGCGTGAATTTGCGCCCGGACGAAGCTTCCTTTGGCAGGTAACCGCTTTGGATGAGCGGGGAAAAAAGATTTCGGTTTCGAATTTACAGAAGTTTCACATCGCAATTACAAATAGGGCGCGCTGATTCCATACGCTTGGACAGTGCGAATATTCGGAATTTCCATGAATATGTTTAGGTTTCTCTTTTTATTCCTGTTTACGACTCTAGTTTTCGGGAGTGGAGGCGGCACTGCAGGTCCGCTCACGGTGCGGATTTCGAGCGAGACGGCTCCTCCGAACGGCGTGGCGCAGATGAAGCTGTTGCTGACGGCTCCGAAGCCGATCTCAACCGGATTTGCGGACATGGGTTTCGATTCCAGCAGCATTGACATTTTGGGTATCGCGCTGTTCAACAACACAGGAGACGTGAGCGGCGCCGCCGTCGTGACCGGCAATCAGATCAAGGCGCGGTTTACTTCGCCCAATGCTACGTTCGGCACGACTATCGACTACCCGCTTCTCGGTATCGCTATGCACGTGAATCCGAACGCTCTTCCAGGCGCTCAGATCCCGGTCTCGTTCGATGTCTCGTCGTGGTTGTTGGATGCGACCGGAGCCAACGTTCCCATTGAGTTGAAACCCGGGACTCTCACCGTGGGCGGAAGTATTTCCATTACGAATGTTCTGCCGGGTGGCGGTTTTGTCCAGGCCGGGTCGACGGTCAGGATTCTGGGACAGGGCTTCAGCAAGAACACGAAGCTTCGTATGGACCCGCTCGGCGCCGGTTCGTTCCAGGTGGTCAGCCCGAACGAGATACGAGTAACGATGAAAGACTCCGGCGTGCTGGATGGAAATCTGGTTCAAGTGGTAAATCCCGATAACTCCGCCAGCACATATTATTCGTACATGCGGGGCGTGCCGGCATGGCCTACTTCCACACCGCTGCTTGCCGAGACAGTGCCGCTGTTTTCGATCAGCACCAGCACAAGCGGTTCGCTGGGTGTCTGGACATCGCCCGTGGACACCAATTCGTTTACCGCGCTTGCACTACAGAACCCCAATTCAAGCGATGTTCAAATCACGCTGCAGGAGTTCCAGGGTTCGGCGCAGATCGGCGGTACTCAATTTGTTCTGCAATCGGGAACGCGGGTAGCACGTACCGTGGCGGAGTTATTCGGATCGAATCCGCCTGTGGGGTCCGTCATTCGAGTGAGCGCGTCCGCGCCGGTTCAGATGTTGGGTCTCACGGGGAACAATTCAACGGGCGCGGTCATGCCAGTCAAAGTCTTCTGAGTCGGCGAGCGGCGGCTGCCGTCAGAGCGATCGAGATCAGGATCGCTCCAATTCCCAGCCACAGTTTCTCCCAGCTGAGTACCCAGGGAATCGGGTTTTCGCCTTCGCCATTCAGGACGAAAGCCGCCCAATAGCGCGATTGCGCCAGTTCCGAGCCGGAATGCAGAAACCGCAACTTCGCGGTGCGCAAGGCTTCTGCTTTGCTCTCGCCCCGGGATAGAGCATAGTAGAACTGCTTCATGAACTCCGCGGTGGGTCCGTCCGCGACTTTCCAAAGCGTCGTGATTGTCGCACCGGCTCCGGCGGCCAGGAAAGCGCGGCTGAAACTCTGGATACCTTCGCCCCGAATCATCGTTCCGCTTTCGGTATCGCACGCGGATAGAGTGACCAGATCCACACCATGAAGGTTGAGGGCCTGTGCCTCGCGCCAGAACAGATACCGGGACTCGGGAGTCGCCCGGTCCGGAGAAAAAACGATCCGGGAATTCGATGCATTTCGCGCATCGGCTACGGCGTGGGTACTGAAATGCAGAAGGGGGCGGGCTTTGATGTATCGTTTCAGGTCGTCGCCGCCAGCATGCAGTTCGGCGCGGCCGGGCAACTCGGCAGCTATCGATCGAACCTCATCGAGCGACTTGGGCAGGGGTGTCCATTGCTGGTCGCCGGGGAGGAGGTGGCCGTCCATGACGGGATTCGCGAAGGCGAGTAACTGCGGTTGCCACGGCGGCGAGGGCGTGTGAGAAGGCGGGGGCGCCGTGCCGAGCAAGAAAAGAGCGGGCAGGTACGACACGGCCGCTCGCTCGATGAGCAGTGTGTTTCCGGCGGGTAAAGCTTCAAGCGCGACGGTCTGCAGAATGCCGTCGGGAATCACAATGACATGGCGAACCCCTGGCTGCGTAAGCGCGAGGATTCCCGACAGCCATTGCCCTCCGGGAGCGATTGGCCCTTGGTTGACGCTCGCCGATTCATGCGTGATCGAGATGACAGCCATGCGGCTTTGACCAACCCAGAAATCGAGCAGCAATGTCCCGGGCCGAAGGCGCGATTGGACTGAATGAAGGTCCATGTGTGCGCTGCCGCCGCGGAACATCTCGCGAAACGTGCGCGACCGGGCTTGCTCGATTAGAGCAAGGAGATCGTCAATCGATATGGGTTTTTTATCCAGCAAGACGCCTATGGCAGCATCGTACAGATCGCGCTTGGAGGCCAGAAATTCGGCCTTCAATTGCCCAAGGTCCGACCTGACGCGCTCCACCTCCGCAATCGCGGTTTTCAAATCGGCGGCGCCCTCGGCGAGCTTACCTTGCGCGATGAGAACGCGGCCCGTGCCGTAGAGAGCCCGCCAGCGTTCTTCCCCCGTCCCCATCCGCGTGGCGCCTTCGAGGGCGGCGTGGAATTCCATTGCTGCCTCAGGTAAGCGCTTCATCCGATACAACGCTTCCCCGCGAAAGAGGGCGGATTGGATCACCTCACGCTGGTTGGAGGTTTTCCGCGCGAACTCACCCGCTTTTGTGAAGGCGTTGAACGCGCCCTTCAGATCCGCCAAATCAAGCGCGAGCGCGATGCCGATGTTCTGAAGGACTCCGATTTCGCCATCGGCGTGCTTGTCTTTCGCAAAGAGCTCCCGCGCGTGGGCGTATGCCTTCATCGCTTTTACCGGATCGCCAAGTCTCCGGTACAGCGTGCCCATGTTGGAAATCAACTGGGCCTGTTCGCCGGGGGGAAGCGCGGGCGATTCGGCGCCGATCTGACGGTAGAGCGATAACGCGCGCTGGTCCTGCCCGAGCTGCTCGTAAAGGATAGCCGTGTTGGCGAGGGTAAGCTGCCGCCGGCGCGGAGCCCACGGTTGCTCTTGGCCGGCGGCGACGCGGTTCATCGCGCGCTCGTATTCGCGAAGCGCGTCGAGGTACTTCCCTTGAAAGAAGTACACGTTGCCGATGTTGTTTAGTCTTGCGGCTTCCGCATCTCCGTTGCTGCGCTCGCGCTCGATTTGGAGAGATCTCTCGAAGCTCTTGAGCGCGGAGTCATACTCGCCCCTGTAGAGCCGGGCCAGTCCAACGGTATTGAGCGCGGAGCTTAGATTGGCAAGGTCGTGAGCTTGATCGAATATCAGCGCCGACTCCGCCGCTCGATCGGCGGATCTCTGGTAGTCGCCGAGCGAAAGCGCCGTTTGGCTTTCTTCCAAGAGAACGAGGGAGAGCAGGGAAGGCACGAGCGATGCTTTGGAGTGAGCGAGGACAGACTCGTAGATCTTGATGGACGCTGCAGCAGCGCCTTGGGCCCGAAGCCGGCGCGCCTCAGTGACCTGAGCTGCGAGTGTGCCTGCGTCCGCCGGCAAAGAACAGTTCGCGGCGAGGGCGGCTATCATCGCGAACAATCGGTTTGCCCAGCGACGTTTACGGAGTTTCGTCAAGCCTTCCCATGATAAAGCTCCGTTCATCGCCGCCTTCAAGCGAAAAATTTGTGCCGACCGCTTGAATCCATGCCAAGTTTCGGCAATCATAGTAAAGTACATCGGAATAGTAGACAATGAGGGGACGGACCACATTGAGCCTGATCGCAGCCTTGGACCTCGCAGCGAACCTCTCCGGCCAGGTTGCTGTCAAGAACCAGGGATACGTCCCGTTCAGCGAGCGGCCGATCAACTACCGAGCGGGTGAGGTCAGCGATCCTGTATCGAAGCTGCAGAAGGGGGTCGACCGGGGTGAGGTCACTCTCCGCTACGAGCCGGGCCACGGCTATTTGAAGTCGGTCCTGGCGCTGCTTGCGATTCCCATGATTCGCAGACCCTCGTCTTTTCCAAGACCAGCTTTCAGTACAAGAAGATCGCCCCGGAAACTCCGCGAGCGCTTTATTTCAACGACGACGTGTACGTAGGCCAGGTGCACGAGGGCAAAGTGCTGGAGTTCGTCTCCTTTGACCCTACGCAGGGCGCCATCTTCTACCTCCTCGATGAACACCAGAAAGATCATCCAGCCTTCGAGCGAGCCGAGCTGGATTGCACCCAGTGCCACGTGGCGCCGGGAACCCGCGACGTGCCCGGCGTCCTGCTGCGATCGATCTTCACCAATCCCTCAGGGACGCAGGCGGGGCACACGCCCTCGCACATCATCGGGCACGAAAGCCCGCTATCTGAGCGGTGGGGCGGATGGTATGTCACGGGTACGCACGGCAGCCAGACACACATGGGGAATGCGCTGGTGGAGGATCGAGAGCATCCGGACCAGCTGGATCGCGCAAAGAACGCCAACCTTACCGACCTTTCGAAACGCTTCGATACGTCGGCGTATCTCTCGCCGAAGAGCGACATCGTCGCGCACCTGGTGCTGGCGCACCAGACGCAGATGCACAACCTGATTACGTTGACTAATTATCAGACTCGCATCGCTCAGTACAAGAAAGCTCCGGCGCAACAGTACGAAAAGCCGGCGGAGGAACTTGTCCGATATCTATTGTTCGCGAATGAAGCCCCGCTCACTGCAAAGATTACCGGCGACAGCGGCTATGCGAAGGAGTTCGCCGCGCTCGGTCCGCGCGATGCGAAAGGGCGTTCGCTGCGCGATTTCGACCTGACTACGCGAATGTTCAAGTACCCGTGCAGTTATCTCATCTATTCGGAAGCGTTCGACTCGATTCCGGAGCCTGCCAGGGGATACGTCTATCACCGGCTGCTCGAAGTTCTGACGGGCCACGATCAAACTCCGACCTTCGCGCGCCTGAGCGCCACGGACCGCCTAG
>JAOAPQ010000857.1 GCA_025462965.1 Bryobacterales bacterium | reverse complement strand
GACCCGCCTGGATTCTGCGACTCCAGCTTCAGGAAGATCGCCGATTCCTTTGTATCGAAGGATTCGAGTCGCACCAGAGGCGTGTTCCCGATCAGGCTCAAAGTCGATACCGCGGACGTATGTTCAGTCAGAGACATGGGGACTTCTACCAAGTCGGCAAATTTGGTTTCGTGTCAGCAGGATCTCCAAAAGTGGCCGGCGCTCGTTTTCCGTGTAACGCTGCAGATAATCATAAACCGCGCGACTCCCCTGAATTTCACTTTGAACACGGTGCTGCGGTTCAAGCTGAGCACGAGCAATTTTTGATTTAAAGAGCTTGGCTCCCCGACATGGATTCGAACCACGATTCACGGCTCCAAAGGCCGCTGTCCTACCGTTAGACGATCGGGGAAAAAGGCGAATGGGACGCTTTGCGTCCGACCTCTCTCAGTCTACCGCACCTCCCGCGCGCTACAATCGCCTTGGAAGCTATTCCTGGCCGGTGCTGGGCACGGACTTCAAACCCGATGTGCGGCACTCTGTGTCGCTGGTGGGTTCGACCCCCACTAGCTTCCGCCAGAAAACGTCTATATAACCGCCAATCCGATTTCAATCCCAGCGACAGTCTGATCCGCTTTGCCGCCAGGGAACTCGGGGATCGCGCACGTGCGAGGCCCCGGTGTCGCGAATGTGGACTTCTCGCTGTTCAAGGACATCACGGAGAGTTCTTTAAGCCAATGGACCCTCCGCATTTCTCGAACCCGAATACTACGTTCGGCGAGCAATTTCGGCCAGATCAGCTCAGACACGCTACCGTCGCGTGAGGTTCAGGTCGCGGCGCGTTTCCGCTTCTGATTGTCTTCCGCCATTACAACCGCAGGCGCCGATGTTCCTTCAACACGCACCGGTCCATCACGACATCCAACCCCGCTTCCTCCGCCAGGCGCGCCGCGTCCTGATGCACCACGCCTTCCTGCATCCAGACTGCCGACGCGCCTTTGCGAATGGCTGCCTCTACAATCTCCGGCACGAACTCCGGCCGCCTGAAGATGTTGACGATATCCACCTGTTCAGGAACCTCGTCGAGCGTCGCGTAAGCCTTCTCCCCCAGCACCGCCGTCTCCTTCGGATTCACCGGAATGATACGGTATCCCGCGCTTTGCATATATTCTGAAACGCCGTAACTCGGTCGAAAGCGCCGGCTCGAAAGGCCCACCACGGCAACGGTCCGCGCGCTCTGCAGGATCTCACGAATCGACCTCACGCATTCTTCTCCCTGCGTGGCCGCGCGGGCGCTGCGAGAGTACGCTTAAACCGTTCGATCTCCTCGCTGTCCAGATACCGGAACTCGCCTGGCTTCAGCGAACCCAGGCTTAAATTGCCGATCTGTACGCGCTTCAATTTCTCCACCAGGAATCCGAGATGCCGGAACATCATGCGGATTTGATTCTTCCGCCCCTCGAACAGCCGCACTTCGTACCAGGGATTGTCCGCCCGCCGCACGAGCTTCAGGCCCGCGGCCTTCGTCATCCTGCCTTCAATCGGTAGCCCATGCCGGAAGGCTTCTTCCTGATCCGCGGTCAGCGTGCCGTTGATCTTCACCAGATAAGTCTTCGCGACGTGGTTTACCGCCGACGTAACGGCATTGGCAAGCTCGCCATCGTTGGTCAGCAGCAGCAGGCCTTCGCTGTGATAATCCAGGCGCCCCACCGGGTAAACACGTTCCTTCACCCCCCGCATCAAATCCATCACCGTCTCCCGGTGTTGAGGATCGCTCACCGTCGTGACGTACCCAACCGGCTTATTCAGTGCAATACAGATCAGGTGCTTCGGCCGGTGCAGCAGCTTGCCGTCCACCTTGATATGGTCTACATCGAAATCCGCACGGCTGCCCAACTCGCTCACGATCGCGCCGTTGACCGTAACGCGGCCGTCCACAATCAACTGCTCGGCCTTACGGCGCGATGCGACTCCGGCCGTCGAGAGAATCTTCTGTAGCCGTTCAAGTGGCATCGGAAGGCTCGTCCTGGGGCGGCTCGGGCTCCGTGGCTGCTGGTTCGGTTACGGGAGGTTCGGCTACAGGCTGATCGGGTGCGGTAGGCTCGGCTACCGCAGGCTCCCCTACAACGGGTCCGGTAGGACCCGCAAGCGGCAGTATCGCGTCCTCCGGAATGGACATACGACGAATTTCCTCAAATTCCTTCAACGACGGCAGCTCGTTCAGATCCTTCAAGCCGAACTGAACCAGGAACTCCCTCGTCGTCTTATACAGGATGGGCTTGCCCACCACGTTCTTGCGGCCTGCCGCGGCAATGAGTTTACGGTCCAGCAGCGTCTTCAGAACACTCGCACCCTGTACGCCGCGGATCTCCATGATCTCCGGCGACGTGATCGGTTGCTTGTACGCAATCACCGCCAGGGTTTCCAGGCTCGCCAGCGAGAGCTTCATCGGCGGCTGCAGGTTCTTCACGAACGCCCGCACCTCATCGTGATGCTCAGCCTTCGTCGCCATGGAGAAGCCGCCTGCCACCTCACGGATAGCGATCCCATGCTCGGGGTGCTCGTATTCCGCCGTGAGCTCGCCCAGCAGCTTCCCCACACGTTCGCGGGTTTGCCCCAGGGCCGCGGCCAATTGCTCCACGCTCAGCGGCTGATCGGTCAGGTAAACAATTGCTTCGATGGTGGCCCTCAACTTCGTGTCATCGGTTTCGGAGGGCGGGGGCTGCCCTCCGGGCGGAAGCAGTTCCTCTGCGGAAACAGGCTCCGCAGCCGCTTCTTCCTGTGGAAGCTCCTGTTCGGCCTGTACCTGCTGTGCCTGTTCGCGTTCTACTTCCATTTCCTGCATTCGTTCTACTTGTATTCCTCTTCGATGGCCGGCAGCGGCTCGCCGGACCGGAACACTTCGGCAAAGCGTTCATGCTTCTCCAGCGCAATCTCCCCGAACAGTTCCTTCTGGACGATCTGGACGGCCTGCATCTTCACCAGTTCCAGCACGGCCAGGAACAGGCAAATCATTGCGCGGCGCGAGCGCTGCTGCTCCATCACCTGCAGAATAAACAACGGCCGGTCCTTGCGGCTGTTTTCCAGCAGGCGGCGCACATGCGTCATCATGTCGCCTACGCTTACTTCCTCGATTTCCACCTGGTACACCGGCCGGGATTTCGCGCGCTCCAGAATCTCGCCGAATGCCTTCACCAGGTCGAAAAGGTTGACCGCAAGACCTGGATCATCGTCCTCGGAGACGAACTGCTTGATCTGCGGATTCGACCAGACGTTTTCCTCGATCATCCGCTTCTGCTGCAACATCTGCGCGGCATTCTTGAACTTCTCGTGCTCAATCAGCCGTTCCACCAGTTCCTGTCGTGGGTCTTCTTCGGCCTCATTGGCGCCCCTCAGCGCCGGGTCCGTAGGCAGCAGCATCCGCGACTTGATATGAATCAACGTCGCCGCCATGAACACGAACTCAGCCCCCAGGTCGATATCCATCTCACGCGCCTTCTCCAGGTACTCCAGGTATTGCGCTGTGATGGTAGCGATGGGGATGTTCCGGATATCGATCTGCTGTTTACGGATCAGATCGAGCAGCAGGTCCAGCGGTCCCTCGTACTGCTCCAGATGAAAATTTAACGGCGAGGTCACCCGCCCTAAAGATAACATGCGGCGGCGCTTTGCCCCGATGTCCTACACTACTGAAAATGGGCCGAATCCGCGTTCTTTCCGACAATGTCGCCAACCAGATCGCGGCCGGAGAGGTGGTCGAGCGCCCCGCCTCTGTGGTCAAGGAACTGCTTGAGAACTCGCTCGACGCCGGCGCCACGTCCTTCCGCATCGATATCGAAAACGGCGGCCGCCGCCTGATTCGCATCGCCGATAACGGCTGCGGCATGCTCCGCGATGACGCTCTCCTCGCCTTCGAACGCCACGCCACAAGCAAGCTCCACGACGCAAAAGACCTGCTTTGCATCGCCACGCTCGGTTTCCGCGGCGAAGCGCTGCCATCCATCGCCTCCGTCTCGCGCCTGGTCCTCGAATCGCGCTCGGCGGAAGAAACCACCGGGAATCGGATTGAAATCGCCGGCGGCAAGATCTTGAACGTTGGGGAAATCGCCGCCCCGCCGGGGACCGCCATTGCCGTCCGCGATCTCTTCTTCAACGTCCCCGCGCGCAAGAAGTTCCTGCGTACGGAACAAACCGAGTTGGCGCACATCGGCTCGCTCGTGACTCATTACAGCCTGGCGCACCCGGATAAGACGTTCGAACTGCTCAACGGGACCGCCGAACTGCTGCATGTTACGCCCGTGCCCACGCTCCGCGAGCGCGTTTTTCAGGTGTTCGGCAGCGATGCGCTAGACGAACTGATCGAAGTCGGCGGACGCGAACGGACACTCCTGCTGGCGGAAGAAGAGCCGCGCACCTTCCGTGTCAGCGGCTTCGTTTCGCGTCCACAGGTGCAGAAGAACAACCGCAATTCCATTTTCGTTTTCGTCAACGGGCGGCTCATCCGGGACCGCCTGATGCTCCATGCGCTTTCCTCGGCGTATCACAACCTGATGCCGCCCGCCTGCTATCCTTTCGCGCTGCTATTCCTGGATTGCCCGAGCGAAGAAGTCGACGTAAACGTCCATCCGTCCAAGACCGAAGTGCGCTTTCGGCACCAGAGTTTCGTGCACGACGCCGTGCGTGACATTATCCGCGAACTTTTGATGCAAAGCCGCCCCGCGCCGGCCTTCGCAACCAGCCCCATGCCGCAGCCCGCAGCCGGGCTTCCATACTCCGAGTTCACGCAGGCCATCGAGAACGAAGCTATTCCGACGGAAAGCGAGATGCCCGCCGGCTCCGCTCCGGTGTTCGCGTTGCGGCCCGAGCCCGGACCGGCCTCGCGTTTCGAGTTCGAGGCCGTTCCCGAGTCCCAGCCTCCCTCAAGTCCCACGCCTCTCCGGCTCAAGGCTCCCGATACGCACGGCGACTTCCCCCTTGAGGTCCCATATGATTCCAGACCCACCACACTGACTGGGCTCGGAGACCTGCGTCCCCTCGGCCAAATCCACGAGAGCTTCATCATCGCTGCTGGGCGCGAAGGGCTTTGGATTATCGACCAGCACGTGGCCCACGAAAGGATTCTGTTCGAGAAAGTTCTGGCCCAACGCGCCTCGGGTCGCGTCGAAGTGCAGCGCTTGCTCATGCCTTTAGTCCTGCAGTTGACGCCCGGGCAACAGATCGAGTACTCGCGAATAGCCGACGAGCTTCAGGCGCAAGGTTTTGAAACCGAGCCGTTCGGGCATGGAACCATTGCGGTCAAAGCGGCGCCCGCCGCAATCGGTCCGGCCGACCTGGAGCGTGCCATCTTCGAAATCCTGGAAGTGGCGGAAAACGAACTGCGCAAAGTTTCACTCGACGATCTGCGGCGAGGCATCGCCGCCTCGCTCGCCTGTCGCGCCGCCATCAAAATCAATACGCGGCTCGACCAAAGCAAAATGGAGTGGCTGCTGCGCGAGTTGAGCGCCACCGATTATCCTATGGCCTGCCCGCATGGCCGCCCGATCGCCATGCTCTACAGCACCCGTGAAATCTTGAAAGCCTTCCACCGGATTTGAAGGCTCTCGGGCTTACAAACCGCCTTAGCGCGGCCGCCGCAGCGTCAGCCCTGATTTCTCCTTGGGGGTCAACCGGCCCTTCTTCAGCTTCCAGGCCATCGGAGGAGGATTGTTGCCATCAAACTCCACCCGCACCTCGTCACCCGTCGCCGACCACGTCCCCGCGTTCGTCACCACGTCCTTGCCAACCATTTCCGACCGCAGTGATACCTTGCCGTCCTGCGCCAGATTCAGCGTCACCTTTCGGCCGGCGGTACCCTTCACTTTTATGTTGGCTTCGTATATCCCCGCCGCCGCGGCGGGATGCTCAGTCGCAGCCTGAGCACACAATGCGGTCACCAGCAAAGCAAGAACCCTTAGAACCATCCGACTACTATAGCCCGAGATTCCACTTACTCCGATTTGCCACGGGTCATCAGAAGATGGATCGCGAGCGGTATCTCGTCCGGATGCGTTGCGCACCACACCACAATGCGTTCCAGCTTGTTGGAATCGTCCGGAATCGCGCTGATCTCGTACAATTCTTCCTCGACCGCTTGCAGGTCTCTCATGCAGTTCAGCATCGCACAGGCCGCCGCCCCGGTGCTGTACACTAGGCAAAGAAAAAGCGAAGCAATGGACCTATCACCCAGCGC
>JAOAPQ010000843.1 GCA_025462965.1 Bryobacterales bacterium | reverse complement strand
TGGCCAAAAGCTGATCGAAACCGCCGCTCATCGGATACAGATACACCGACTTCACGTTCTGCAATTGCCCCGCACGCATGGGGAGCGGCGCGCAGGAGAGGAATAAGAGGCTCCAAGCCAGAAACTTCATTACAATCACGATGATACCAGCACATGTATAAGGGCCAGAGGATCACAGTCATCATTCCCTGCCTGAACGAGGAGGAGGGAATTCAACTGGTTCTGCGGGATATCCCCGATTTCGTTGACGAAACGATCGTGGTGGACAACAACTCGACGGACCGGACGCCGCAGGTCGCGGCTGAAATGGGCGCCAAGGTCATCCAGGAGAAGATTCCCGGCTATGGGCGGGCGTACAAACGGGGGTTCGCCAATGCGACGGGCGACATTCTGGTAACGCTGGATGGCGACCACAGCTATCCGGTGAACGGCATTTCTTATCTGCTCGAGGCATTCCTGCACCTCGAAGTGGATTTTCTGAATGCCTCGCGCTTCCCGGTGCGCGACCCGCGGGCCATGAGTTTCAAACATAAATGCGGAAACCTGGCGCTCTCGCTCGCGCTCTCGGTTTTGTTCTTGCGGTGGGTGCGCGATTCGCAATCGGGCATGTGGGTCTTCCGCCGCAAGATCCTGGATGACATGCAGTTGGAAGCGGACGGTATGGCCTTTTCCGAGGAGATCAAGATTGAGGCTCTGTTGAATCCGCGGGTTCGTTTCGGGGAGATTTCCATTTCGTATACATCGCGCACCGGCGAGATCAAGCTGAATCCCTGGCGCGACGGGTGGCAGAATCTGACGTTCCTGCTGCGCAAGCGGTTCGCTGTCAGGAAGTGGAAGTGAATGTTTCCGCAATCGTACCGGTTTGGAATGGCCGCGAACTGCTGGCCAAACTGCTCGATTCACTGTCACGCCAGACCCGTCCGGCAGCCGAAGTACTGGTCATCGACAACGGATCGACCGACGGCGCGCCGGAGCTGGCGACGGCCTGGGGAGCCCGCGTAGTCCGGATGGGCGGCAACGCCGGATTTGCCGCGGCGGTGAATAGGGGGGTTGCGGAGAGCCGCTCAGAGTGGCTCGCCATTCTGAATAGCGACGTGGAGCTTGCGCCGGACTGGATCGAGAAACTGACGGCGGAGCCAGAGACGTGGTTCGCGACGGGAAAAATTTTGATTGCCGCCCGACCGGACCGGATCGATGGCACTTGGGACGTTGCATGCCGAAGCGGATGCGCCTGGCGGGCCGGTCAAGGACGACCGGATGGTCCGCTCTTCAGTGGGAAACGGGAGATCGCGATGGCTCCGCTGACCGCGGTAATGGCGCGGGCGGAGCTGTTCCGAAGAATCGGCCCGCTGGACGTGCGGTTCGAATCTTATCTGGAGGACGTGGATTTTGGCCTTCGTTGCGCCGCCGCCGGTTTGCGTGGCTCATTCGTCCCGGCTGCCGTCTGCCACCATCGGGGAAGCGGCGCGCTCGGAAAGTGGCACGCCGGGGTGGTAAGGCTTATGGCTCGGAACCAGGTTTTCCTTGTCGCCAAGCACTTCCCCCGCGGCCTGCGGCGTCGCTGGTGGTGGCCGATCTTCGTCGGACAGGGGTTTTGGGGACTGATCGCCCTACGCCACGGGGCAGGCTTGGCATGGTTTCGCGGCAAGATCGAGGGCATCCGGCGGTTCCGGTCGTTCGAAGCGCCGTCTGGCCACTCGCGTGTCGAGGCTTGCGTCCTGGAAGGCGAGCGGGAAATGTTCGCTATACAGACGGCAATCGGGTTCGATTTATACTGGCGCTGCTATTTCGCTCTGGTGGGGCATAGTGACACAGGGCGGACCCATGAATGACACTGCCGTCGTTATCGTCACCCACAATTCGGGCGCGGAAATCGGCGCATGTCTCGATGCGGCTCTCGGGACGGGAGCCGAAATCGTGGTCGTGGACAACGCCTCGCGTGATCAGACTAGAGACCAGGTTTGCCGGCGCGGCATCCGTCTCATCGCGAACTTGGAGAACCTCGGCTTCGCCGCCGCCGTTAACCAGGGGTTTCGCGCCACCACCGCGCCATTCGTGTTGTTATTGAACCCTGACGCGGTTCTGCGTACCGGTATCGACCCCCTTCGGCGGCAATGCGAGCGTCCGGAAGTGGGTGCTGCGGGAGGTCAACTCACGGGCGCCGACGGATTGCCGCAAGCCGGATTTATGGTCCGGCGGTTGCCCACTCCGGGAGCTTTGTGTCTGGAGGCGTTGGGTGTCAACCGGCTCTGGCCACGCAACCCTGTGAATTGGCGTTTGCGTTGCTATGACTTGGATCTGCGGAATGCCAATCCCACCAGGGTGGAGCAGCCGGCCGGCGCGTTTCTGATGATTCGCCGCGACGTCTGGGAACGACTGGGGGGATTTGACGAACAATTCCATCCGCTCTGGTTTGAAGATGTGGACTTCTGCCACCGGCTGAAGTCGCTGAGTTTGATTGTTTTTTATGTCCCGCAAGCTATTGCTAAACATACGGGAGCGCACTCAATAGGCTCCATTCGGCTGGAGAAACGTCAGCTTTACTGGTATGGTAGTCTTCTTAAGTATGCTGCCAAGCACTACCCACCGTTTGCGCGAAGGTTAGTGTGCGTTTCGGTGATGGTGGGATCAGTGGTCCGTTCGCTAGCAGGTATCTTCAGTCGGCACGGTTGGACACAACTTAAAGGTTACGGCCGAGTGATCGGTCTCGCGGGGCGCTACTTCGTAACGCAGGGGTAAGAGTCAGGGGTAAGAGTAGGGATGTCGGCGAACACGAAATGATACTTGGAATGGACGGGCTCGGGAGAACCCAGATTCGAATTCATGGCGCATAACGATTCCGTCTCCGTAACGATCGTTACTTACAACAGCGGCCGGTTCATCAAGCGGTGCCTTGAGTCGGTCCTGGACCAGAAGTACCCGTATATGGATGTTATCGTTATCGATAATTGCTCCACGGACGGCACGACGGACATTTTGGAGCCTTTCGAGGATCGCGTCCGCATTATCTATAACGATGAAAATATCGGCTTTGCGGCCGCCCAGAATCAGGCGATTTCGCTCTCAGATTCGGATTGGGTGCTTACACTGAACCCGGATGTACTGCTCCTGCCGGATTTTATTGAGGCCCTGGTCCACGCGGGCAACCTGGATTCCCGCATCGGAACCGTTTGCGGCAAGCTGCTCACCATGAGTTCCGGTTTCGATTTCCCAGAGAAGCCGGTGGTCGATTCGACCGGTATTTACTTCACACCCACCTTGCGGCACCTCGACCGCGGCAGCCTGGAAATCGACAACGGACATTACCGCCAATACGAATACGTCTTTGGCGCCACCGCTGCGGCGGCGCTCTACCGCCGACAGATGATCGACGACATCTCGCTTGACGGCGAGTTCTTCGATTCGGACTTCTTCGTGTACCGGGAAGATGCGGATGTCGCCTGGCGAGCGCAGTTGCTGGGCTGGCGCTGCATTTACGCTCCCTATGCGCGCGGTTATCACGTGAGGAAAGCGCTGCCCGGAAACCGGCGTGCATTGCCCGCCGAGATCAACATGCACTCCGTGAAGAACCGTTTCCTTCTGCGGCTGAAGAACATCTCGGGAGATCTATACCGCCGCAACTGGGTGCAGATCACCGGACGGGACCTTGTGGTCGTGGCCTGCTGCATTCTCTGGGAGCACAGTTCGCTAAAGGCCTTCTGGTTTATTGCCAAGAACTACAAGCGCGTGATGGCGAAGCGCCGTATGATCCAGCAGATGCAGCGGGCGGACAACGATTACATCGCAAGCTGGTTCAGCTTTGAGCCGGTTGCGAAACCCGCGCCGAAGAAGTTTGCCGGCGTCATGGCGCGATCGAAAGCTGCACGGCGGTAGCTGGCAAGGAATCGTGCGCATCGCCCTCCTCGGTACCAGAGGGATTCCGGCGAACTATGGCGGCTTCGAAACGTTCGCGGAGGAGATTTCGACGCGGCTCGTGCAGCGCGGCCATCAAGTGACTGTCTACTGCCGCGAAAAGTACTCCGAGCCTTCCTATCGCGGCGTCTCGCTCATTTACCTTCCGACGATTCGCCACAAGTATCTCGACACGCTTGCGCACACGTTCTACTCGACAATCCATTTACTGT
>JAOAPQ010000829.1 GCA_025462965.1 Bryobacterales bacterium | reverse complement strand
TATTAAACGCAAATGCTGCCTTTCGATCGTCATGCCTGGAAGCTCTGTGAACGGCAGGCATGCCGAGAGCAGAATCGGTCATCCGGGCCAAGAGATCGGAATTCAGCTCGCATATCGCTGTTGGCGTTCAAGACAGATGCCCTAAAAATGAGTGGTTTGAGAAATTTGCTGTCAAGATGCAGTTCGTCGCAGCTTTTCAGGATGTCAGATGAACAGGTCATTGATCAAATAGCTGAACTATGGGCTCTCGGCCGTTTACATGTTCATAGCCCCACCCCGGTTCGAGTTGTTTCAGCCCCGGCGTCTGTGGCAAGGACATCACCGAAAGTTGTCTCGTTTCCTTTATCGGAGCGCAAGCCGCGCGGGCGTGCCGGTACTTCCCACCAACCGCCGCGAAGTGACCCGCCGACCTTCTCTTCTCACATCGATCTGGTTGTACAAGCTGCTACGTTGGTTTCGGCGGCCTCGCGAGGAACACCGTTTTGTCCACTGTGAATCAAACAATAAGGCGGCGGTCGCCGCCTGCCTGAGGTTCAAGGTGGAATGAGAATTCAGGATCTAAGGGCACTCGAACAATATCTCTGGCCCAAGGGATTCAGGCGCGATATCTGGATGATCGTCGACGCTGCGCGTGATCGACGAATTTTCGGTATGCTGCTGAACTGCTTCTATTCCCGGCGTACCTGCCTTTTCAGCGGCCCCCTGGCCCCGGAACTCGAGATCGCCGCTCCGTACCTCGTTCAGCTTGAATACGAGGACGAAAATACTCAACGGTTCATTACGCAGGCCTGGGGTAAGAACTGGGGGGTCTTTCTTAAGTGCGATATGGGGCTCAATACATTAAAACGTCACCTTCAGGAACTTCTAATCGTGCGCGATTCAAGGGGTAACCGTTTCCTTTTCCGTTTTTACGACCCTCGCGTCCTAAGAATTTATTTGGCGACGTGCACGCCGGATGAACTGCGGACCGTGTTCGGAGGTATTGAGCGCTTTTTGATGGAAGATGATAAACCGGAAACCGTACTGAATATCGGCTTCGATCAAGTGCAACTGGTCATTCAGAAATTTTCTATTCAGAGTTAACAATGACCTTCGAGACCGGTGCGCTACGGGCGGGTGAACAACTCCCGACGCTGCGAAGGCTCGCTGAGGAGCTGGTCATCAATCCGAACACGGTGGTCCGCGCATATCGTGAATTGGAGCATGAAGGTGTCGTCGAAATCCGCCACGGCGCGGGAGCATTCGTCAGCCAGGCGGCTGCGGGGCACACAAGAATCTCGCGCAAAGCGCAGTCTATTATGCAGTCGGCAATCGAACGGCTGGCAGCGGCGGGATTGACGGAAGATGCGATTCGGCGGCTGCTGGAAAACGAACTCGCGCAGTTGAGAGCAGGAGTAATCGGGAGGAGAGCATGACGGAATGCGCAATCGAAGCGGTGGGACTCCGAAAATCGTTCAAAGGGCACGAGGTGCTCAGCGGCCTGAATCTGACTGTTCCCCAAGGCAGCGTCTTTGGTTTCCTGGGGCGGAATGGGGCCGGTAAAACGACGACGATCAGAATCCTGATGGGCCTGGCGAAAGCCGATCAGGGTGCGGCGCGGATCTTCGGACTGGCCCCTGGGAACGACAATTCGGGCGCAATGCTCCGGCGCCGCATCGGATTCGTTACGGAAGATAAGGAACTCTATCCCTACATGACAGTGGCGGAAATCATACGCTTCAGCCGCCCCTTCTTCCCCCAATGGCGCGACGATCTGGAACGCAGATACCTCAAGGCCTTTGATCTGCCACCGAGCAAAAAGATCCCCGATCTCTCAAAGGGCATGCGATCCAAACTGGCGTTGCTGCTGGCGATCTCGCGCGGAGCCGAGTTGCTGATTCTTGATGAACCCACTGATGGCCTGGACCCCGCCGCGGTGGAAGAAGTCCTGCGCGAACTGATCGTGTTATCGGCGTCGGATGGCACGACCATCTTTTTCTCCTCTCATCAACTGGCGGAAGTGGAGCAGATAGCCGACCGAATCGCCATCATTGACAAGGGCCGCGAGATTATCAGCGGCGAGTTGGACGATCTCAAGCGACAGTATCAGCGGATCCGGGTTGTGTTCGCCGACGGTGTCCGCGGCGACGTTCGCTGGGTCGAAGGAGCCGAGCACATCCGCCAGGAAGGCCGGATGGTGTCAATTCTCTCCAGACGGAACGTCGAAGGAATCATGGCACAGGCGCGGTCCTTACCAGGGACTACTGTTGAACGGTACCCGGTCACGCTGAAGGAACTGTTTCTGGATCATATGAGGGCGGACTAAATGCTTTGGAGGAAGGGCTGGTACGAAACACGCATCCGTTTGCTGCTTGTTTTGGCGGGCACGCTGGTCATTTCCGCGGCGGCCCTGGACTCCGCTCCTGCGACCGCCAACATTTCGTCACGAGGTCTGGAAGCGACCACGTTAATCGGTGCTTCCGTGGTCGCGGCCATCATGCTCGCCGGCGCCGGAATCAAAACCCAACCCGGAGGCTTTCGTCCGAGCAAA
>JAOAPQ010000826.1 GCA_025462965.1 Bryobacterales bacterium | reverse complement strand
GCGCGCGGTGGTCCGGGATGAACCTGGCGTTTATCGCCGAGCCGGTCTTCGATCTCCTGGATCTGCGACAGCGGATCGAGCGGGCCGCGGAGTTCTACCTGGCGCGGGGGCTGGCTTGGACATTGATCGTGTGTGAGGACTGGATCGCACCCGATCTGCGCGAAAGCGTTGCGGGGCTGTGCCGCGAGCTCTTACTTAGTCGTGCGATGGAGACCGTCAGCATGACCGGCCGCGTCGCGGAGGAGGCATTGCCGGCAGGCCTCGAGATCCGGCGGGTCGCCACTCCGGAGATGCGGCGGGAGTTTGCAGACATCAACGCGGAAGGCTGGGACGTGCCGGTCGAGTGGACGCGAGAGATCCTGGAAAATGAAGCGCTGTGGCGGGGGCGCATCGAGGCTTATACCGGCTATGTGGGCGATGAAGCCGTTTCTGTGGCGATGGCTTATCCGGTGGACGGCATGTCGTATCTGTCCTGGGGCGCGACGCGGGTGGCGCACCGTAGGAAGGGGTACGCGGAAGCGGTGGTGCGGCACGCTGCTCTGCAGAATGTGGGCGGCCCCGAGTCGCTCTTCTTCGCGAGTCCCATGGGAGTGAAGATCTGGGCGCGAATGGGCTTTCGGATCGTATCGAAGTTTTCGATGTACATCAGCGCAGATAAAAAAGACTGAGCCGCGGCAGATTGCCGGATTCCAGCAGACGGCGCTCCAGGTATTGCTGCTCGAGCATGGCCAGTTGTGGCGCGGTCATTTTCCCCCGGTAAGGGCGAAGCTGCGCGTCCAAATCGCGGCGCGATTCCAGAGCATCGGCATCCGTCTGCCGGCTGCGCGCGATCGCGACCAGCTTTTGTTCCAGCACGGAAAGATTCTGTTCCAGCGCTTCCAGATCGTCCGCGGGTGCGGCTGCGAGCCGGTCGAGACTATCGGCGATCTCGTGAAACTCGGGCGCCTGCTGCGCGCGGATCTGTGCCGCATTCGCCGCCAGGTATCGCTTCACGTCGTCTTCGGGAAACGGCGGCGCGGATGACTTTGGCGAGTCACTGCTTTCGGGCGAGCGCTGAGCTTCTGTAAGGACCGCCTGTGCGCAAAAGCCGAGTCCATTGATCTGCCGCGTCTTGATCCGACGGCTGCGCCATTTCTCGAATGCCGCGTCAATCCCGCGCAGCACGGCCGGCAGCGGGACGCCGGAATTCTTCCAACTTTCGATCAACGCCCAATCGAGGGGCGAAAGCAGAAACAATCCGGTGCCGCGGGCCCGATGGAAATGTTCTTCGATCTCAGTGAAGTAGTTGAAATAGTTCGTCAACGCGAGTGTATCCGGCGCCAGATCAATTGCAGGCCTTCGAGAGTCAGGTGTTCGTCGAGATGCTTCAGGTAACGTGAGTTCCGCGCCATGAGTGAGGCCTGGCCGCCGGTTGCGATCACAACGGTCTCCGGGCCCAGTTCACCGATCAGGCGTTCGATGATACCGTCGATGGCTCCGAGCGCACCGTAGTAGAGGCCGGATTGCATGCTCGCTACCGTGTTCTTGCCAATGATATTAGACGGCTGTTTGAAATCCACGTAGGGTAGACGCGCGGTCTTGCTGAACAGCGCCTCGGTGGAAATTCCGACCCCGGCCGCGATGACGCCTCCCAGGTATTCGCCGGCAGCGGAAACGGTATCGAACGTGATCGCCGTTCCGAGATCCACCACGACGCACGGCCCTCCGTATCTATGAAAGGCCGCAACGCTGTTAACGAGCCGGTCGGCGCCGAGTTCCTGCGGATGATCGATTCGGATGGAGAGACCGGTGTCCGTTTCATGGTTGACGAACACAGGATACGCCCGGAAATACCGTTCGGACATTTCGGCCAGCGATGCATCGAGCGGCGGGACGACGCTTGCGATGATGATGCCGTCCACATCGGCGGTATCGAGCGCGGCGAGCCCGAAGAGATTGCGCAGCAAAATGCCCCATTCGTCCGAGGTTTGTTCGCGCACGGTCCGGAGGCGCCGGTGATCGATCAAACGCGAACCTTCGAAGACACCGACAGTCACATTTGTATTCCCGACATCGAGAGCAAGGAGCATATTAGGATGACCTTGCGCTCAGGCTGGACGGACGCCGCCGGCGATAATCGTTTCGATCGTGGAATCAGGCTTGCGCACAAGCAGGAAACCGGAGTCGTTGAGACCCGCGGTAACGCCGTGGATTGTGCGGTCGCCCAGATCCACCTGGACTCTTTTGCCGGTCGCGTAACTGGAAGTATCGGAGAACATTTTCAGAATCGCCGCCCTTCCGCCGTCCGTGAGGATGTCGCAGATGTTGTCGACGGAGGCCAATAGACAGGTTAGTAGATTTTCGCGGTCGTGCGACCGGTTCGTCGCAATGCGCAGCGAGGTCGCTTCTCCGGCCAGTCCCGGCGGGAAGCCGGTGTGGTTCACATTGACGCCGATGCCCGCGATGGCAGCGTTATCCATAAGCTGCACCAGAATGCCGGCCGATTTCCTGCCGCCAAGCATAATGTCGTTGGGCCAACGTATGTCGCATACCAATCCGGTGGTTTCTGTGATCGCTTCCGCCGTGGCGACCCCGAGCGCCAGGGTGATGATGGGCAGCGCGTCCGGCGCGAGCGGCAGGCGAAGAATGATGGATACGTAAAGTCCCGATGCCGGTTCGGAATGCCAGGAGTGACGATGACGGCCGACGCCCGCGGTTTGCTCGTCAGCTACGACTGCCGTTCCGTGGGGGGAGCCTTGCGCGGCGAGAGCGGCGGCTTCCTGCATGGTGGAAGCGACCTTGGCAAACCGGAAGATCTGCCGTTCGGGACTCACAAGAGAGAGAGCCGGAAGCTGATATCCACCGCGCGGGCGGAGTGGGTGATAGCCCCGGACGAAACGAAATCCGCGCCGGTTTCGGCATAGGCGCGGACTGTGGACAGATTGATATTGCCGGAGAGCTCGACCGTCGCACGCCCGCCAATGAGCTGGATCCATTCGCGTGCCTGTTCGGGCGTGAGATTATCCAGCAGGAGATGTCCCGCCCCGGCGTTCAGAGCGTCATGCAGTTCGGCTTCGGTACGGACCTCGATTTCGATCGGGAGGCCGGATTTGCGCGCCGCGGACAACGCTTCTGTGACGCCTCCGGCAGCCGCGATGTGATTGTTCTTGATGAGAATCGCATCATAGAGCCCGCGACGGTGGTTGGTGACTCCGCCCGCCGCCGCAGCCTGCTTTTCCAGATCGCGAAGGCCAGGCGTGGTTTTGCGTGTGTCGAGAATGCGGCACGAGGTCCCTGCGACTCGGTCGGCATACTGGCGCGCGAGCGTTGCGACGCCGGAAAGGCGCTGGAGGAAGTTGAGCGCGACCCGCTCGCATTCCAGCAGCGTTCGAGCCGATCCGGCCACCGTGGCTATTGGCTCGCCGGGGCGGGCGGATTCACCGTCGCGCAGATGAAACTCGAGCGAATCCACGCCGCCCCGCTGCGAGAAGATTTCCGCCAGAACGCCAGTACCCGCGAGCACTAGTTCTTCCCGCGCCAGGAAGATACCGCGGGCGCGGCGTTCCTTCGGGACACACAGCTCGGTGGTGATATCGCCCGTGCCGATGTCCTCCGCGAGCGCGAGGTGGATGACGCCGTTCACCACCGCGCTCACAGATTACCCAACGCCGAGATAACCTTAGCCAGCTGGGCCTTGTAGGTTTCCAGCTTCCGCTGCATGCCGGCGATCACCTTCTCGGGAGCTTTGGACCGGAAACTCTCATCCGCGAGCTGGCGCTCGTGGTTCTCTATGCCCTTCTCGAGCTGCTCTTTTTCTTTCTCGAGGCGCTCCCGCTGCGCGCCCGCCTCACGCTCCGGCACTTGCAACACCAGATCGAACTCGGCCGTGGAGCGCATAGCCCCCGCATTCTTAGGTGCGTGGTCCTGCAGAATGTTGAGATTGACGTTGCCCAATTTGCGGATGGCATCCACATGCGCGCGCGCGATTTCGCCGGCGGAGCTGTGCGAGTACAGAGTCCCCTCCAGGATCAGCTTGGGATCGACTTTCAGATCCGCGCGAAGGTTACGGGCAAGCGAGACGATGTCCTGCAGAACCTGCATCTCGTGCTCCGCGGCGAGATCCGAAAGCTCGTGCCTGTATTGCGGGAAACTGGCCAGCGCGATGGATTTCCCCCCGGTCCCGAGGCGCTGCCACAACTCTTCCGTCAGGAACGGCATCACGGGATGCAGCAAACGGAGGGCGGCTTCGAAGGCAGCGAGAAGGTTGCGCCAATCCGAATTCAGACCTGAACCTTCGGTAAAACGCAGTTTTTTCAGCTCGACGTACCAGTCGCAGAACTCATGCCAAAAGAAATGCCAGACCGACTGCGCTACTTCGTGATAGCGATACTGCTCGATCGCGCGGTTTACCTGCTCCGCGCATGCATTCAGGCGGCTAAAAATCCAGCGGTCTTCCAGGCTGTTTCCTTCCGGCAGGAATGTTGCGGGATCTTCCGGCGTCCAGGGTCCGACCCCGGAGCGGTCCATGTTCATGAAAAGGAATCGGGCAGCGTTCCAGATCTTATTGGCGAACGCACGGGCGCTCTCCATGCGCTCCTTCGTAAAGACGATGTCTGTCCCGGGCGCGGCGGCGGTCAGCAAGGCCATGCGCACGGCGTCGGTGCCGTATTCCTCGGTGACCACCAGCGGATCGATGGTATTGCCCTTGGTCTTCGACATCTTCTGGCGGTCGGCATCGCGCACCAGCCCGTGAATATAGACTTGGCGAAATGGAACCTCGCCCATGAATTCGATGCCCAGCATAATCATCCGCGCCACCCAGAAGAACAGGATGTCGAAGCCGGTGATCAGGAGGGTGGTCGGGTAAAACGCGCGCAGATCGGCGGTCTGGTCCGGCCAGCCGAGGGTGGAGAAAGGCCATAGGCCGGAACTGAACCAGGTATCGAGAACATCGGTGTCCTGCTTCAGATCGCGCGAGCCGCAGCGGACGCATTCGGTGGGTTCTTCGCGGCTGACGATGATCTCCGCGCACTTCTGGCAGTGCCAGGCCGGTATGCGATGCCCCCACCAGAGCTGACGCGAAACACACCAGTCGCGGATGTTGTACATCCATTCGTTGTAGGTCTTCGTCCAGCTTTCGGGGACGATCCGGATCTGGCCGGTCTCGACTGCTTGAATGGCTTTATCGGCCAGCGGCTTCGTCTTGACGAACCACTGCGTGGATGTTAAGGGCTCAACGACGGTTTTGCAACGATCGCATCGCCCAAGGTTCAGGGTGTAGTCTTCTACCTTTTCGAGCGCGCCTGCGGCCTCCAGATCCTCGACGACGCGCTTACGCGCGGCAAAGCGGTCGAGGCCTGCGTACTGACCGGCGGCGGCAGTCATGCGGCCGGTTTCGTCGATCACCTTGATGCGCGGGAGGTTGTGGCGTTTGCCGGCCTCGAAATCGTTCGGGTCGTGCGAGGGCGTTACCTTCACGACGCCCGTGCCGAACGCGGGATCGGCGAGATCGTCCAGGATGATCGGGATTTCACGGTTGGAAAGCGGCAGCAGCACAGACCGGCCATGAAGATCCGTATACCGCTTGTCCCGCGCGTTAATCGCGACTGCGGTATCGCCCAGCATGGTTTCAGGGCGCGTGGTGGCGACCGTTACGTGCCGGTCCGTGCCAACGACTGGATAGCGGATGTGCCACAGGTGTCCCGGAACCTCCTGGTGCGTGACCTCCAGATCCGAGATGGCCGTCATGCAGCCCGGGCACCAATTGACCATGTATTCGCCGCGGTAAATGAGGCCGCGCTCGTACAAAGTGACGAAAACCTCGCGCACGGCGCGGGAGAGGCCAGGGTCGAGGGTAAATCTTTCGCGGCTCCAGTCGCAACTGGCGCCCATGCGGATGATCTGGCGCTTGATGGT
>JAOAPQ010000819.1 GCA_025462965.1 Bryobacterales bacterium | reverse complement strand
TCTCTTCGGCGTGGGTGGGTCGAATGGGTCTCCTGGGAATCTGTACACCTGGTCCACGGACAATCAATGGAACGTCGCGCCGACCATTACAATGACACGCGGTTCCAAAACCATCAACTTTGGACTCGATCTGGTTTACGCGATGCAGGGAACGGGCAGCATCGGCCAGGCGAACGGACAGCTGAGTTTCACGCGCTACGGAACGCAGCAGTATCCACTGTCTTCGGGTGGCACTTCCGTCGGCTCCGGCGTCGCCGACTTGCTGCTCGGAGTTCCCGGCGCGGGCCTTGTGGACTGGAACGACACCTACTATCGCACGTGGCCTTATATCGGCGGCTTCGTACAGACCGACTGGCGTGTGTCCCGTAACCTGACAATGAATCTCGGCCTGCGGTACGACGTCCAGATTCCCTGGGTCGAGCGGGACAACCGCGTCAACAATGGCTTCGACCTGAACACCGTTAATCCCGTGAACTCCGCCGTGCTGGCCAACTGGACCAAGAATCGAGCTTCCTACAGCAACGCAAACGTGATCTATCCCGATCCTCCCGCCGCGATTCTTGGCGGCAAGCTTTTTGTGCCGCCAGGCGGGAGCCGCCGCACATATAACACCGATTGGGAGGACATCCAGCCGCGCATCGGGCTGGCGTGGAGCATTGACAGGTCCACCGTACTGCGAACGGGCGGCGGTATCTACCACGCGACCGCCACTCAAGGGAACTATACTGATGGCTTCAGCCAGCAGACTACTTACATCCGTTCCTTGAACGGAGACCAGACGCCGGATGCCGGACTAACGGGAGCCTACTCACTCCAGGATCCGTTCCCGAACGGATTGATCCAACCGTCCGGCAGTTCGCGCGGCCTGCTCACGAATATCGGGAATGCCGTAAGTTACGACGGGCACCAGCGTGTAATCCCGCGAACTTTTCAATATTCGTTCGGGATTCAGCGGCGGATTCCGGGGTCGATCCTGCTCGACACATCCTACGTCGGCAGCCAGACGGTCCATACCGCCATGAGCTATAACATGGACTACCTGCCGATGTCCGTGTTCCTGCAGGGGCAGGCGAAGTCAAGTCTGCTGGATACCACCGTACCGAATCCCTTTTTTGGAATCGTCCCGCCGAATACGACCCTGGGCGCGAGCCCCAATATCGCCGCGAAGTATTTGTACTACCCGTATCCCGAATTCAGCGGGATTACCATCTCAACCAATCCGTGGGGGCGCTACCGTTACGATTCGCTGCAGTTGCGCGTCACCAAGCGGTTCAACGGAGACCGCGCGCATGCCGGCGCCTTCACCACGGTCTTTTCCTACACCTTCTCGAAAAACTTCCAGACCACGAACCGCCTGAACAACTGGGATCTCTCCGAGGCGCCGGTTCATGAGCTCGTCAGCTATGACAAGCCGCAGAATCTTTCGTTCTCCGGAGTTTGGGATCTCCCTTTCGGCCGGAACCGCGGGTTATTCAATCATGCGAACCGCTGGGTAAATGTCGCCATTGGAGGGTGGACGATGAACTACATCTTCACCTATCACTCCGGTATCCCGGTGAACGGCATAAACGTGCTTTTCTCGTGCGATACCGTCCTGACCACGGAGCAGACGCACGACCACTGGTTCAACAACGCCAAGAGCTGCTACAAAGGATTTCCGAACGGCTACTACCTGCGCACCGCGCCGGACCGTTATCCATGGCTCCGTCAGATGGATAACATGACGATGAACCTGGCGATGGCAAAAACCTTCACGCTCACGGAGCGCTGGAAGTTTAACCTCAGGGGAGAGAGTTTCAACCTGGCGAACCACCCCCTATACGGCGCGCCGGATACGACGTACACCGACGCGCGTTTCGGGATGCTGCCGGTAGCGCAGCAGAACTTCCCCCGGCTAATTCAGGTATCGGCGAAGCTGCTCTTCTGACAACACGGACCTTGGCTGAAGTAATCTGGTGGCGTGAAAATTCTCGTTATCGGCGGGACCGGCTTCATCGGTCCTCACCTCGTGCGCGAGCTCTCTCAGATGGGGCACTCCGTGTCCGTCTTCCACCGCGGCAGCACACAAACGGATTTGCCGGCCGAGTCGATTCTCGGCGAGCGCCGGGATTTAGCTGCGATTCGCCCTAAAGCGGATGTGGTCATCGACCTGATTCTCAGCTCAGGCGCCCAGGCGGAGTCGTTGATGAGAGTATTCCGCGGCATCGCAGGACGGGTAGTGGTGGCAAGCAGCATCGATGTGTATCGGGCATGCGGGGTGCTGCACGGCAGCGAGGAGGGCCCGCTGGAGCCGGTGCCGCTAACCGAAGATTCACCGCTCCGAACCAGGTTACAGACGTATCCGCCCGCACAGGTGAAAATGCTGCAAAAGCTGTTCGGCTGGGTCGACGACGAGTACGACAAGATTCCTGTCGAACGCTCTGTCTTGGGCGATCCCGAGCTACCCGGTACAGTGCTCCGGCTGCCGATGATCTACGGTCCTGGCGATCGGCTGTCCCGATTCCACCCAGTGCTTCAGCGAATCGACGATGGCCGCCGCCTGATCCTGTTTGAAGAAGGTTGGGCCGCGTGGCGCGCGCCGCGAGGGTACGTCGAAAACGTGGCCCCAGCGTTGGCATTAGCCGCAGTTTCCGAGCGGGCTGCCGGCCGCGTCTACAACGTCGCGGAAACGCCGGCATTCTCCGAACTCGATTGGGCACGCAAGATTGCGGCGGCAACGGGCTGGGACGGTGAGTTCATCACTCTACCGAAGGAGCGAACGCCGGCGCACCTGGTACCGCCCGGCAACCCCGCGCAGCATTGGGAAGCGGATTCAACCCGCATCCGGCGGGAACTCGGTTACAAGGAACCGGTGCCGATCGACGAAGCTATTCACCGCACTATTGATTGGGCGCGGGCACACCCGCCCGGAGAATTCAATCCGCACAAGTTTGACTATGCGGCCGAAGACGCCGCCGCAGCGGGCGCGAGACGGGCGCCGAGTTAGCGCGCGGCCATCAAAGCCCGGAGACGCCGAGCCCGCTCCGGCGCGCGGAGTTGGCGCAAGGCCTTCGCTTCGATCTGGCGAATGCGTTCACGCGTGACGTCGAATTCCTGCCCGATCTCTTCGAGCGTGTGCTCACGCTCGCAGCCGATTCCAAAACGAAGCCGGATCACCTTCTCTTCTTTCGGAGAAAGAGTCTTCAGGATACCGGCGGTCT
>JAOAPQ010000770.1 GCA_025462965.1 Bryobacterales bacterium | reverse complement strand
TCCGGCGTATTTCTTCGATTGCGGGATTATCATCCGAGGCTTGCTTGCGGTCTGGCGCGCGACGCGGGATCGGGAGTTTCTGGATGTCGCGATCGCGTGCGGGGACGGAATGCTCCAGGCGTTCGATGCGGGCTCCGATTTCCATCCGGTGCTGGAGTTGCCTTCAAAAGTGCCTGCATCGCGGAATGGGCGCTGGTCGCAGTCGTCTGGATGTTACCAGTTGAAGGTCGCGCTCGGGTGGCATGAACTCGCGGAGGAGAGCGGCGAGATGCGGTTTCGCGAGGCGTATGCGCGGATGCTGGAGCAATCGCTGGCCGATGAATTGGAGTTTCTTCCGGGACACACCGATCCGGCGAAGGTGATGGATCGGCTGCACGCGTATTCATATTTCCTGGAAGGCCTCCTGCCCGCACTGCCGCAACCGGCGCTGGTGACGGGCATCCGGCGCGTCGCTTACTTTCTGGAGACGATTGCGCCAACATTCGCGCGTTCCGACGTGTACGCTCAACTCCTGCGCGTCCGGCTCTATGCGGATGCCGCGGGAGTGCTGCCGCTCGAACGCGGCACGGCAGAGACGGAAGTGGCGGCGCTGGAGGAGTTCCAGGCGGCCAGTGAGGACGCCAGGATTGACGGCGGGTTCTACTTCGGCAGGAACGGGAGCGGCTTTCTACCGTACGTGAACCCGGTTTCCACCGCCTTCGCCCTGCAGGCGCTTCAGATGTGGCGCGACTACCAGGCGCACGCGCCGCTACCGGACCGGCGGCTGCTGATCTGAAACCGGCGGTTCAGGTCGCGTTCGCGTCCGGCACGCCGGATCAGAATGCGCGCATGGTGGAACGGATGCAGCCGGATCTGCCGCTTTATGTAGTGGCGGAGTTCCAGCCCGCCTCGGGCGAGTGGATTCCGTATCACGTGTTCCGGACCTTCGGCGAGAACCTGGCGGCTTGCCGCGCCGCGCTTGTGGGAAAGCGGATCGTGCGCGCGGAGATGCTACTTGCGCCGGGCGTCCCGCTGGGGCGATTGCGGCTGATCGCATTGGTGTTAACGCGTGGAAAGGTTCGCGTACATGCATCGGGATTGCTGACCGAATGGACGCGTCCGCTGATGCGTTGGCTGAAGCGCCTGCGGAATCCGCGCGAGGCGCGCGTGCCCGTCCTTGCGAGGCTGGCACAAGCCTCAGGCGAACTGGCGGCTTGGCTGCCGCGAAGCAATCGCGCGGCTTCGGTGCAAGGTACGGCGACCGAGCCGGGAGTTTCGGTCGTGATTCCGAGCAGGAACGGCAAGCTCCTGTTGCAAGAGATGCTGCTGTCGATCGCGCGGGAGTCGCCGGACGAGATCGTCGTCGTGGATAACGGCTCGGACGATGGCACGGCCGCGTGGCTTCAGGCGGCGTATCCGGAGATTCGCGTGGAACACAGCGCTCGGCCGCTCTCGTTCGCGGATGCGGTGAACCGCGGGTTGGCGCGGGCGCGCTTCGCACAAACTCTGCTGCTCAACAACGACATGATCGTCGCGCAGGGGTTCCTCGCACCTTTACGCCGCGCGTTCGATGCCGTGCCGGAACTCTTCTGCTCGACCGCGCAGATCTTCTTTCCCCCGGGCGTGCGGCGCGAGGAAACAGGTAAAGCCGTGATGCGGCAGATAGACGCGCGGGATTTTCCGATCCGGTGCGAGGAGCCGATTTCGGGCGAGGACCAGACCTGGGTTCTGTACGGCAGCGGCGGCTGTTCGCTCTACGACACCGCAAAGTTGCGAGCGCTGGGCGGATTGAGTGCTATTTACCGGCCGGCCTATGTCGAGGATCTCGATGCCGGCTATCGCGCATGGCTGCGTGGATGGCCGTCGGTGTTCGTCGCGGACGCGCACGTGGAGCACCGCCATCGCTCGACTACGTCGCGGTATTTCACCGCGGAGCAGCTCGACGCGATGGTGCAGACGAATTATCTGCGCTTTGTGGCGTCAGCGGTTTCGTCGCCGCCTCTGTTCCGGCGGTTATGGCTCCAAGCGATCCGGCGGCTGCACCTGGCGGGCAGCGAGCAGGCGTTGCGCGGGGCGGCGCTGCTGCCGTGGAAGCACCGGCGACGCGAAGCAGCCGTGATGGACGAGGAGCAGTTGCTCGCATTGACCAACGGCGACGTGGCGGTCTTTCCGGGGCGGGCGCGGGGAACTGGCGCGACGGTGCTGGTCGCGACGCCGTACCTTCCGTTCCCACTGTCACACGGCGGCGCGGTGCGGATGTTCAATCTGATGCGGCACGCGGCGAGCGAGCGGGCGCAAGTGCTGGTTGCCTTCTGCGATGTGTTGGCCACGCCGCCCGAGGAACTGCTCGAGATCTGCGCGGAGATCGTGCTGGTGCGGCGCGTGGGAACGCACTACCGGAAGACTACGGACCGGCCGGACACCGTGGAAGAGTTCGATTCGGCGGCTTTCCATGCGGCACTGCGGCAGACGGTGCGGAAGTGGCGGCCTGCCATCGCGCAGCTGGAGTTTACACAGATGGCGCAGTATGCGGGCGATTGCAGGCCCGCGAAGACGATTCTGGTGGAACACGACATCACGTTCGATCTGCAGGAGCAGTTGCTGCAGCGTTCGCCGGGCGATTGGGAGCTTGAACGGCAGTTGCATCGATGGCGGGCATTCGAGACCGCGGCGTGGAGCAAGGTGGATTGCGTGGTTGCGGTGTCGGAGAAGGATCGGAAGGCGGTTGGCGCGAAGGCTGTTTGCATTCCGAATGGGGTGGATACGGAGCGGTTCAAGCGACAGGCCACAGAAAACGATGGCCTGTCCCACTGGCTGCTACAGGCTGCGGAGAATGACAACGGGTTGCTGTTTGTGGGTTCGTTTGCGCATCTGCCGAATGTCCTTGCCATCGAGTTCTTTCTGGCGGAGATCTGGCCGCTCCTGGAAGGTGTTTCGTTGCATATCATCGGGGGAATCCCGCATGAGAGGTTCGAGGGTCCGCGGATTCACGTCCAGGGATTTGTGGCCGACGTGCGTCCGGCTTACGCCGCGGCTTCCGTGGTGATCGCGCCCCTTACAGCGTCGGCGGGTACGAACATCAAGATTCTGGAAGCCATGGCGATGGGCAAGGCGATCGTTAGCACGACCGCCGGAATTAACGGACTCGATCTCGCCCACGGACGGGAACTTCTGGTTGCGGATGAGCCGGCGGCGTTCGCCGAGGCGATCCGCCGGCTTCTGCGCGATCGGGCCGCGATCGAGCGCGCGGCCCGGGAAGCGGCACTGCGCTTCGATTGGGCCGCAATCGCGCGCGAGCAGAATCGGCTATACCAGCGGCTTACTGGCGAACGATCT
>JAOAPQ010000751.1 GCA_025462965.1 Bryobacterales bacterium | reverse complement strand
TGCTTGTCGAACAGTAGATGCAACTGGTAGAAGGTGGGGCCGGACACCTGCCAGTGATGCTTCTTGTACAAGTCACGCAGAGTCGTGGTGTCCACCAGAACCTGGTTCAGCATCTCCACGCTCTTTTGGCATGTTTCCTGATCCAAACCGATCCGCATTGGAATGATCGAGCCGAACGCCTGCACTTCCACTCCACGCTGCCCAGTGCGCGGTTCGGCGCGGTCGACGACTGCGGTGGCGCCTTTGCTGGGATTATGTTTCGTGCTCATTGCACTTCTTAGGATGCAATCCCGCACCCAAAGGAAGCGCCAAAATTTGGCGACAAGATTGCTGAGTCAAGAAGCGTGATTCCTTGCATGGGCTTAAGGTTGATCCCCGAATCAAACTCCGCGACACAATCCCCTAGCCAATCTCCCCAACTCCCTCGGTAAACCACCACTTTCAACCTTAAGCCCGATTTCTGGCAAGCAGCTTTTCCACACCGACCAGGTAGAGAAGTACGACCAGCGCAACGAACGGCAACATGGAAAGCGGGTCCGCGAAGGGCCCGTTGAAAAACGCGTTGTGTCCGGTGGACCAATCCGTAATGCTCTTGTCGGCGGTGGAAAGCACGCCTGCCATGAACGCGATCAGGATGCCCGCGATGGCGCCGCCGGCAATATAGCCGGACGCCATCAGCACGCCCGGGCTACGATCCGTCTCCGCAACCAACTCCTCCTCTGTGAGGTTCTTGTGTGCCAGGCGCGAACGGAGCCGGCGATCCACGAAATAACGGGCGAGCCCGCCGAACAGGATGGTGCTGGAGGTGGCAAGAGGAAGGTACACGCCGACAGCAAACGCAAGCGAGGGAATGCCGCTCACCTCGAGTGTGATCGAGATCATGGCCCCCATGAGGACGAGTCCCCATGGCAGCTGCCGGCTCAGAATTCCCTTGATAATGTAAGAGACCAGCGTCGCCTTGGGAGCGTCGAACTTGGTAACGGTGCTGCCGTCCGGCCGCACGGTGTGAGTGCCGTTGATTCCGGGGTCCACCAGGTAAACAACTTCACGGTTGTCGTTGACCAGGTAGCGTCCGGGGGGGCCGCCTATGTCGTCCGCTTTGCGCCAGACACGGTAGAGATTACCATCGAGTATTTGCTGTACCCCGCGTAATTGTTCCCTGGTATTTTCGACTTGGGACGGCTCGGCGACCATGTGCGACGGAAAATTGCGAATCACCCGATAGCTGATTTGACCGTAGGGGTTCACCACATACTCACCGTTCGGGAGTTCATGCTCATTGGATTTGTTAATCCAGGTGCGGTAGTTGTTCCCGGTGGGCGGCTTCGCCACTTCGGTGAAGTGATCCAGGGGAGCGGGGTTCTGATAGACGGCTGTCTTAACCGGCTCGAAAGTAATGCTCGGCACGTACACGGTGGCGGCTTCGTTCAATCGCAACAGAATGGGACCGAGCGCGATGGCCGACGCGAGCGCGCCAATGAGGATCGCGATCTGCTGGTTACGCGGCGTCGCGCCGATCAGAAAGCCTGTCTTCAGATCCTGCGAAGTGGTGCCGCCGTTCGAGGAAGCAATGCAGACGATGCCGCCGATGGAAAGCGCGGTGACGAAGTAGGTGGGGCCTGTCCAGCCGATCACCAGGAAAATCAGCGAAGTGAAAAGAACGGTCGCGATGGTCATACCCGAAATCGGATTGGAGGAGGATCCAATCTCGCCGGTCAGCCGCGATGAGACCGTGACAAACAAGAAGCCAAAAAGAATAATCAGGATTGCGCCGAGAGGATTCAGGTACAGATTCAGCGAAGGCGAAAGCATGATCATGGCGACCAGAGCGATGATGCCGCCGAGCACGAATCTCATGGGTAGATCGCGATCCACGCGCGCGACCGCGGCAACGTGTGTTTTGTTGCCCACATTGAAATCCCGCAGCCCGTGTTTTAAGCCGCGCCAGATGGTGCCTCCCGAGCGGAGCAGGCTGATGATTCCGCCGGCCGTGACCGCCCCGGCGCCGATGTAAAGAATGTAAGCACCGCGGATCGCGCCCGGCCCCATCTGAGCGATGGGAACGAGACCTGGGGCAAGGACCCCGGGGATCGCCGAACCGAAGAACTTGATCATCGGGATGAGGACCAGATAAGCCAACACTCCGCCGCCGCACATGATGCCCGCGATGCGAGGACCGATGATGTAACCGACCCCGAGCAATTCCGGCGAGATCTCGGCCGAAACGGAGGCAGCCGCGAACGGAGCGCCAAAAATCTTCTCCGGCACATCCTTCCACATCCGGAACGCGACGTTGAGCGCCTTATAAACGAGGCCGATGCCGAATCCAGTGAAGATGGTTCTGGCGCCCGTGTCGGTTTCGAGAATTGCGGCGGCCTCGGGCGTTCCCTCTTCAATCCCGTGCGCCGCCATCTGGTCTTCGCGGGAAGCGCCGGCTTTCAGGACTTCGGCGCACGCCGTTCCTTCGGGGTACTTCAACAACCCATGCTGTTCGACGATGAGAGCGCGACGCAAAGGGATCATCATGAGGATGCCCAGGAGGCCGCCCAAGATCGCGACCAGCAGGACGCGGCCGATTTCCAGATCGAACCCGAGGATCATGATGGCCGGCATGGTGACGCCAACGCCGAAAGCGATGGATTCACCAGCCGAGCCCGCCGTCTGGACGATGTTGTTTTCCAGAATCGTGCTATTGCGGAAGCCGATCTTGGAAAGCAGGCGGAAGAGCGTAATCGCGATCACCGCGACCGGGATGGACGCACTTACCGTGAGCCCGACCTTCAGCACGAGGTACAGGGACGATGCGCCGAAAATGACTCCGAGCACCGTGCCGACAAGAACCGGCATCAGCGTGAGCTCGCGCATGTGAACGCGCGACGGAATGAATGGACGGAAGGCAGGCGGCAGTTCGGGCTCGGGTTCTTCGATCACCTCAATGGTTTTGTCCTTAAACCTCGGCGCCACACCGCGATCGGAGTATTCCTTCTCCCATTCCTTCAAGGGCGGACGGAAAAGCTTGGGGAGAAAACTCATGCCAGCCTGGCCTTGACTTTCTCGCTCAGGGATTTGCCATCGACGGTCTTGCCGGCCAGGCGGGCCTGAGCGGCTTTCATCACCGCGCCCATCTGTTTGGGAGAGTTCGCTCCCGTTTCGGCGACGGCGGCAGCGACGGCGGCGTCGATTTCTTCCGGTGAAGCCGCAGCGGGCAGATAGCTTTCGATGATGAGCCGCTCGCTGTCTTCTTTGTCCGCGAGTTCCGGCCGGCCGCCTTTGCGGAACATGTCGGCTGAGTCCAGCCGCTGTTTGACCAGGCTGCGAAGAACTTGATGCTCGGAGGCTTCATCGAGCGGCTTCATGGAATCGACCTCGTGCTTCTGGAGGGCGGTCTTGATCATGCGGGCGGTAC
Source organism: Bryobacterales bacterium (assembly GCA_025462965.1). Lineage (GTDB taxonomy): Bacteria > Acidobacteriota > Terriglobia > Bryobacterales > Bryobacteraceae > JALYXI01. The sequence continues at coordinate 12,335 of JAOAPQ010000751.1, read as the reverse complement.
TGAGCCGCGTTTCATCGCGGGCCTTCATGGCTGCAACGAGGTCCTTCTGCACGCGGTCAAGAGCAGACATAGGTTGAGTGTTCACATTCTAAGGCCGATGCGGCCGGGCGCGCAATTCGGGCGAGCCGAAAGCCCCCTCATTGTGCTAGATTCTGTAGCCGCTCGGGTGGTTCCACGCTCGCGAGAAGCGGCGGGTAGAGGTTGGAAAGCGGCATATCGCACATGTCAAGCCTATTATGGTCGACGGAAGTGTACTTTTCCCGGCGGAGACGCGTAAGTGAGTGAGAAGAATAGGTTGAAAAACGCGATACTGCTTGGACTCGTATTAAATGCCCGCGGCCATGAGGAGTTCGACCGGAGTCTCCACGGGTTCGTAGATGAGCGACGAGAGATAGCTGGCCATTGCCTCAGCCTGCTTCCGAAGCTCCGGGACCGCAATTGTTTCCAGCAGTCCGCCAATGCGCGGCGGCCCAAGGGTTAGCAGCCAGTCCGACGTCACGCCGTCGGAATCGATGATTGCGCCATGTGGATTTGTTTGGAGGCCCTTGCCGATATAGTTCGGCCGGATGCGTCCCGTGTCCAGCAATGCCTGGATTAACGGGTTCGGAACCATGTGGTAATCCTCATTCGCGCCGGTACAATTGATAGCGCGCTGAACGTGAAGGGCGAGACTGCCTCCGGCGCGGAGCGCAATATCGACTTGCAGGCCGGTTTCGTCCGCAGTGGGCTTACTGACACGTCCGGCGTGCACGCGGAGTTGTCCGCTTTCGCGCGCCGCGAGAATCTTCGCGCCAATCTCGGGAGCCATGCGATGGCGGTGAATGTCCCACCATGTCTTCACGTGGCGATGAATACGGCGCTGTTCGGAGAGCTCCAACCGGCACCAGATGTCGTTAGTGACGGGGCGGAGCGAATCGACGACCGCGCGCCAGTCGTCGCCTTGCACTTCCGCCTGGCGCACGCGACGGCGAATCATGCGGAGAAGATCCCGCGCCCCAGTTGCGCCCGTGGCGTCGAAAGCACCGGTGAGCGGGCGGTACGACGTGTGGGGGTGCGGGAGCTTGCCTCGCCTCGAAACGACATGGATGTGTGCCCGGTGTCCCTGGCTTACGAGCGCCAGGAACGCATCGACAGCGGTAAGACCGGCGCCGATGAGCAACACTTCGCGATCGGGATCCAGCCCGGCGAACGCCCCTGTTTCCCACGGCGAGCCGAAATAGCCGGGCGTGCGCGAACCGAGCGGGCGCGGCGCGGGGTTGCCCGTGGCGAGGACAGCCTTGTCGGCATGGATTCGATCGCCGTTGCGCAGCGATATGCGAACTCGCTTGCCGTTGTAAGAGAGATCGGTGGCCTCGGAATAGTGCTGGCGGAAGCGACCGCGCGAGCCGGCGGCGCGGACAGAGCTTTGCAGCAGATCCTGCAAGTACGTGCCGAACAGTTTGCGCGGCGCGAAGAAATCGGGCGCGGCGTCCGACTTGCCGTTGGCGCGCAGCCATTCGAGGAAGTGCATGGGCTCGGAACCGAAAGCGCTCATGCGCACGGCGGGAACATTGAGGAGGTGCTCGTCCCAGACGGTGGAATAGGCAAGCCCGCGCCCGGCGCCGCGCGGATCGATCACGTCGATGTGGACGGCGCGCTCCTGGCGCAACAAATGGACTGCCACCAGCGTGCCGCTGAAGCCGCCTCCGACGATGGCGACGCGCAAAGGTGAAGGATCGGGGATCACTTACCTACGACGAGGATGGAAAACGAATCCGGCACCATCTGGCCGCGGGCAGCACGTCCGCCAGCCGGCGCCGGGCTCGGCGGGGCGGCAAATTCAGCAGTGATCAGGAGGATACGGTCCGTCTTGGAGTCGAGCGTCAGCGTCTTGGCGCGCTGCGGCGTCTGCACGGTCTGCTCCACTGCGAAGCTGGCAGGGCTATTTTCTTTGATCACGGTCAGCGTGCCATCGCCCTGGGAGCTGAACACTTCCATGGTCTTTGGATTGAATACGGCGCCATCGGTACCGGCGCCGATGGGCAGAGCATCGATGATTTTGCCGTCGGCCGCGTTCAGAATCACCATGGTTTGCGGGTTGCGGCAGGAGGCGAAGAGGATGTTGTTTTTCAGATCCATGGCCAACCCGGCACACGTGCCGCCCTTGCCGGCAAGATCGTAGTGGGCGGTCACCGCGAGTGTCCTGGCGTCAATGACCGCGATGTTGTTCTTGTCCTCGATATCGACATACAAATGACCCTTGCCGTCGGTGACGGCCTGCTCCGGCGCTCCGCCCAGATCGACGGTGCCAACCACGGAGCCATCCTTGGCGTCGATCACTGTCACATTCGGCGCACGGTGGCTGAATATATAAACGCGCCCGTTGAACGGGTCGTCCAGAATGCCGTCGGGACCGCCCTGGACATCAATGGTCTTGATCTTCTCCAGTGTCTTGGAATCCCACACCACGACGGGTTTGCTGGAGCCGAACCCGTGATGCGACCTGGAATCGACAGCGGCTCCCCGCGCGTTGGCGTCGGCGATTTCGCCAATTGGCTCGAGGGTATCGAGATTAAAGACCGTGATGCGAGGAGGGGTTCCGGTACGGGGTACGTACAGCCGGCGTCCAACCGCATCCGCGTAAACATAGTCGAAACCGCCCGCGCCACCAACCTTGGCCGTCTTCAGGAGTTTATATGGTCCGGCCGCGGGGGCGTCCTGGGCAGACCCGGCGAGCGCAAAGCACGCCATCCCGATCGCGGCTATCAGGCAGAATCGTCGCATGCAAATATCCCTTGATTGAGTATAGGCATCCGCGCGGTGAGTGGAAAGCAGAATATCGCGGCGTTGAGCGGGAGAGTCACATGACCCTCACCGCTTTTTGCCGGAAGGGGCGGCGATCAGAAGTACAGTTTCATGGCAAGCTGAACGATCCGGGGCGAGCCGAACGAGGTGATCTGTCCAAAGGTCCCGCTGGTGATGCTGTTAACCGGGGCGTTCCAATTCGCGTGGTTGATGAGATTGAATGAATCCGCTCTCACCTCGAGCCGGAAGCGCTCCCGCACCGAGAAGGTCCGGCTGAGCGAAAGATCGACATTGACGGTGCCCGGCGAGTTGAGCGCGCCACGCCCCAGGTTGCCGAAGGTTCCCGAGGGTTGTATGGCGAAGGCTGAGGTGTTGAACCAGGCAGCGGTGGTCTTCGCGTTGGCATAAACATTCGAGGACACGACGTTCGGACGGTCCTGCAGTTGGCCGCTGAGAGAAACATCTCTGCCGCCATCGGTCAGAGTCAGCGGCGCACCGGAGTTCAGGCTCACGATGGGCGCGAGTTGCCAGCCTTCGGTCAGCACGCGCTCAAATCCGGTCCCCAATCCGGGGCTGCTCACGACCGCGGACGTATTGAAAATGTGGCGGTGATCGTAGATACAGCTTCCCTTTTCGCCGGCACGGCTGGTCGGGTTTTGATAGATAGGGCCGGCGAGCTCGTTCTGAAAATCGATATCGCTGATGCAGTGCGACCAGGTGTAATTTGTCAACAGTGTGAAGTGGTCGGCGAAGCGGTGCTGAGCCGACAGCAGCAGGCCGTTGTATTTGGAGTTGCCGCCTGATTCTGCCTGTACGATCGAGCTGTACAAAGCGCCCTGCGTGGGATTCTGCAGATAAAGCAGACGCCGCTGGTTGGTGGACGCGGTGCTGCCCGCGATGGGAATCGAGGGATTGATGTCGGTCGCGCCCCAAATGTGAACAGTCTTATTCCCCAGGTAGTTTGCGGTTACCAGCCAGTCCTTCGCGATCTGCCGCTGGTAGCTGAGGTTCCACTGCATCATGTAAGTAGGCTTCATGCCCGGCGGAATGCTTACATAAGTGCCGCCCGCCGGAAAGATGGCGGCGCCGGGAAACGGATTGCCGCCGGGGTACCCTTGCCAGGGATTGGAGAACGATCCTACCGGATTGTTGATCGTGACCGAAGAAGCGTAGGGCGGATTCGTGGTCAAGCGCTCGGGGAAGTAGAGTTCGGTCACGTCATGCATGAGACCGAAGGCGGTGCGGATCGTCTGTTTTCCATCTCCCTTGACGTCCCAGACCAAGCCGACCCGGGGAGAAAACGTCAGATAGTGCGAATCGTTGAAATACTTCCCGTTCTTGTTCGCCGCATCTCCCGCGAACAATAAGCCCGCCGGCGCGGCGGGAGACACGGTACTGTGTGTTCCCGCGTTGAATGCGGCAAGCGAGAACTGGTTGCCGCGATCGTACTTATCGTAGGGCGGAACCGACGGTTCCCACCGAAGCCCGAAGTTCAAGGTAAGACCGTTCCTGACGCGGTAGGTATCCTGCGCGTAAGCCGCAAAGACCGTCTGCCGCAAGGCATTCGGATTGGCGTTGCCGTCCACGAACTGCGACATCCGCCCGAGCAGGAAATCGGCCAGTGCATCGCCGGTAATGGTGCCGTTGAATGTGAATTGCCCGTTGACCTGCTGGTTATTGGCGATGTTGAGCTGCTCCTTGCGGACATCCACTCCGAAGGCCATCTGGTGCTTGCCCCGGATCGCGGTGAAATCGTCTGAAAGCTGGTAGTTATTGCCGTTGAAGAAGCCGGGAGCGCAGGTGCCGCAGCCCACGTTGAAGTAATTGCTGATGGTGAGCTGGATGAAATTCGGCAGCTTGTCATACATGTTGACGCCCACGCTGTTCGGGCTGAACAGGTTGGGCGCGGCCCCGCGGTTGTCGCGGCGACGGTCGAAGGTGGCGTGAAAGGAGTTGAGCAGGGTAGGCGAGAAAGTGTAGGTATCCCCGAACGTCATGGTTTGCGAGCGGTCCTGGTTGCCCGCCGCCGTGGTCGTCAGAGCGTTGGTACCGTTGAACGTTGTCGGCGCCGTGTAGTCGTAAAGATAATACCGGCCATAGATGTTCTGTTTTTCGCTCACCACGTAATCGATGCGCCCGATGAACTGATCATCCGGATTGTTTGCAGGAATTCCGTACTGGGTCTTGCCGCACGGGTCGGAAGCAACCGGAATGTAGCTCTTGATCACCTTGAGTGCTGCGGGATCGAAGAGCGATGTGGGGATCTGGTTGTTGGGGAAGGGCGCGTTACTGGCGAACGGATTGACCAGCTGGCGTTGCGTAGTGCCGCTGAGGCAGCCGCCCGCCGACTGCAAACCGTCGAGAACGCTGAAGTCGCCATTTAGCGCGGCGGCAGTGGGTGTATAGCTGATGGTGCTCGGCGGATTGCTGCGCTGGCGCGTGCCCTGGTAGCCGCCGAAATAAAAGAGCTTGTCGCGGATGATCCGCCCGCCGGCCACGCCGCCGAACTGGCTGCGCTTGAGCGTGTCGCGGGTGGGCGTAGCCTTTTGACGCGCGTTGAAATCGCCGTTGCGCAGGAACTCGAATAGATCTCCATGGAAAGCATTGGAGCCGGATTTGGTTACAGCGTTCACGACGCCGGCCGGGTGCAGACCGTACTGGGCGGGGAGGGCATTCGTCATCACGCTGAACTCCTGAAGCGCATCCGGGAAGGGCAGCGGCAGGTTTACGTTGCTGAACGCGTCGTTGTTGTCGCCGCCATCCAACAGGTAGCTCAAGCCGTTCGCCTGTCCTCCCGCCACGGAGAAGGTCCCCGATCCGTTCGATCCCTGGATATTCTTACTGCCGGTGAGGTCGCCCGCCGGAGTGGTGGTCGCCCCGCCTGTGAGCAGAAGCAGTTGCGTCGGGTTCCTGCCATTGAGCGGCAGATCCACGATGCGTTTCTGATCGATCACCTGTGAGATGGCGTTATCCTTCGTCTCCACCATCGCCGCATTGGCTTCCACCTGAATGCTGTCGCTGACCGACCCGATCTGCATCTTCACGTTCGCCTCGACATTGTTGGCGACCTGGAGAGTGATGCCAGTTTGCTGGTAGGTCTTAAAGCCCTGGGCGGAAACCTCTAACGTGTAAGCGCCCACGGGCAGGTTGGGAAGCGCGTAACGGCCCTCGCCATCGGTCCTTGTCAAATGGACCTGCTGTTTATCCGCCTCGGTCATCTTGACCTGCGCGCCGGCAACAGCCTGGCCGCTTGGGTCTGTGACGTGACCGTCCACCTCCGCCACTGCGACTGCCTGGGCGCTCGCGCGCGGCGCAAACAACAGCGCCGACGACAACGCAAGGACACAGGCGAAAACACACTTCGAGCGATCTACTCGGATCATCCTTACCCTTTTCTTCCCCGGTTCGTACAACGCCCCTGAGATAGAAAAATGGTGGCATGAAAAATGAACCGATCGCAACCATATCGAAATATAGCTTTTCGTTGCGCAATGGTAAACGAACCCTCTTGGCGGCCCTGGTTTCAGGGTCTGAGGGGGATCGGGTCCGGTTTTGTAATGTAAAACGAAACGCGAGGCGCCGGATCTATCCTTTCCGGATTGTGACCGCGCCGCGTTCAGTTGAAATCGTGATCGAAGGGCCCTTCGCTTCCACGCTTCTGAGCGATCCCGAGCGGCCTTCATTCTCGCTCTTGACCGCGGCGCCGAAGTCATTATGAACCTCGCCCTGCGAAGTATTCGCCTTCAGATCGAACCGGGCGTTCTCGGGTAGCGTCAGCTCCACGTCGCCGTTACGCGAATGCACGTCGATCTTATCGATCGGCAGCTTGCCCGGCGCGAGCACAATGTCGCCGCGCTCGATATCGATCTCCACAGGCCCTGAAAAATCAGCGAGGTGGATATCGCGCGATTTCGTCCTCAGACGCAGCGGTCCGACGATGTTCTGCGCCCGGATATCACCCAGGTCCATGGTGAAATTCCCGGGAATCTGCTGAATCCTGAGATCCGTTTGCTCGGATTCGAAGTGCAGCGGCTTATCTATGCCCTTAAATTCGAGGGTGCCCGAGTACGCGCCATTGATGGTCACCTGCCCGGCCACGTTCTCCAGTTGCACGTCGGCGCCGCGACCCTCCACGTCGAGGGCGCCCTTCACATCCGTGGCGCGCACCAGGTTGCTGTGCGTCACGTCCACTTTCGCATTGCCGCCGATTCCACTCAGCCGCACGTCGCCACGGTCGCTCGCGATGTCCACCGACCCGTTAATGGAGCTGACCGTCAGGTCGCCTGAACGGCCGCGCGCTTCCACGCTGACACCCTTCGGAATCTTGATATCGAGGTCGGTCGATAGCCGGCGATCACGCGAGAAACGGGTTTGGTCCGCCCGTACGATCAGCTGGTTGCCTTCGCGGACGAACTTCACCTGGCTATTACGGTCGGCGTCGTCGGCTTCGGACTTGTTGTAGGCCCGCACCTGCTTGCGTCCTTCCACTTCGAATTGATCCGTATCGCTGCCGGTGACCGTGAGGTTGCCGCGCAGGTTGTCGAGCACGAGCATGGTAACCCCCGCCGCATCGCCTTTGGCCGAAACCGGGTAATCGAACTCGTCGCCGAAGATCTCCAGCCGGCCGTTTTCGAATCCGCTCATCCGCATGTGCGGGTGGTTGCGAGCGATGGCCCAGAAGGCCACGAAGATTACGAGGAGGATCCAGCCGTAACCGCCGCTCCTTCGGACAGTCAACTGCCCGTGGCCGGCATCCACCAGAACCTCGATTAGACGCACCACGCCGAAGCCGATGAGCAGGAAAGGCCAGTAGCGCCAGAGCACGTCCCAGCTCATGAAGTCCGGCCTCAGATTATTCAGCAGGAACAGCACGCCGATCGCGATGAGGACAACTGGTCCGGCGATGGAGCGTGTTCTCATGGCTGCTTCCTCCTGGTCCAATAACCTAAATTCAATACTCCCGCCACGATGAGCAGCAGCGGCCACGTTTTGTGGAAACTCAGCACGGAAAACTGATCGAGCGCGAACAACGTGCCGAGTGTGATCATGAGCACCGGCCCGCGGATGGCCCGCAAGAGGGCGGCGCTATCGTCGTTCATGTGGGGCCTCCGCGGTATGGACACTCCCGCGGACTCCGGCTTCCACCCGGGCGTAGAGCATATATACGCCGATGAGAATCAATCCAACAGGCCAGAACCGGATCAGGCGATCGAGCGGCAGAAGGTCAGTCTGGTCGAGCAGGAGCAACGTGCCCAGGCCGATCAAGACCACAGCGCCGACAGGGAAGCGACCGGACGTGTTACTCAGGTCGATGAGGCTCGAGAACTCCTCCACGTGCTCGCCATCCCGCCGCTTGCGAGCCGTGTGGTAAGCCTCGAACGCCATGTAGAAGAACCAGACCGCAATCAGAATTCCGACCATGGGTTCCAGGCCATGCGGCGGGTGGTTGTTAATAATGCTGATCAGGATGCCGAACACCACGGCGTGGATCACGCCCTTGGCATATTGGCCGTTATAAATAGCGCCGACGCCCGGGATCAAGCCCAGGAGGAACGCCAGACCCGGGGAAGCCGTGAAGCCGCCGGCGCGGGGTGGGGGAGCCATGGGCCGGGAGCCTATTGAGCCGGCAGCCGGGGGAGCATCGGGCGAAGGCGCCGTGTACGGGGGCGCTGTGTATGGAGACGAACCGTATGGAGGCGCGGCGGCGACGGGCACGTGCTCTTCGCAGAAGATGGTGCCCTGTGCCTCCCGCCTGCATTCCGCGCATAAAGGCTTACCGCACGTCCGGCAGTACGCTGCCACCGGGGATTCCGGATGATTTGCACAGTTCATAACTTTATTTCGCCTTTCCTGAGTCCTGATTTGTTCCTGAATCCTGCACCTTCACCGCTTTCACCTTAGGGAGCCGTTTGCTTTGCTCCTCTTCCTCCTGTTGCTGCTGCTTCCACTCGTTGACGCGGCTCTGGACCTCGTATACGAGCTTCATGCTCTCGTAAGCCTTCACGGACCGTTCCCAGCCACGATGGACACGGTCATCCAGGTTCATCCAGAGGCGGACCGGATCGAGATCGGCGGCGGTTAAAGCGTGTTTTGGAGCTCCGGCGCAACGCGTCATCATGGTGAGCGAAAGAACAGTCAACATCGCGCCCATGAAGAAGCGCGGTTGTAAGATAGGCTGCAAAAGGGGCGAAAGCCAGCGCGATGATAAATTTCCCAGCCAGCCGCCCTGGGGCGCCTGATGCAATATTTTCGTGACGAGCTCAGGCGGGACCTCCACGTCGGCGCTCCGGTCCACGAAGGCCATGACCTCTCTGGCGTCGCGCGTGAGTTCCGCGCACGCGCCGCATCCGGAGAGATGGACTTCCATCAATTGACGGCGGTCGGCGGCGATCACGCCGTCGAGGTAGTCGCATAAAAGGGCATCGAAATCGTTACATGTCATGTCGCCGCCCCCATCCCCGTTCCGAGCTTCTTCCGCAGAACCCGCGCCAGCTCTGTTCGCGCGCGGTTCAGCCGTGACTTCACGGTCCCTTCCGGAATGCGCAGAATCTGCGCGATTTCCCGGTATTCCATTTCCTGTAAATCTCTTAAAATCAGCGTTTCCCGCAGTTCGGGGGAGAGCTTCTGGAGCGCCCACTGCAACTGCTCCCGCGCTTCCCGCCCGACGACCATTCCCTCCGGCCGAGCGCTTGCCGCCAACTCCTCTTCGAGCATGGGCAACTGGCCCTCAATGGAGTCTGTAACCCGGTCCTGGCGGGTACGGCGGTAATTATCGATCAGCAGGTTACGGGTCAGCCGCGCGAGCCATGTTCCGAAAGATCCCTCTTCCGAGCGGAAACTCTTCACCGATTTAAAGATGCGCAGAAAAACTTCCTGCGTCAAATCCTGGGCTTCGGAATCATTATTGGTGAACCGGTAGCACAGGCTATAAACCCGGCGTGTATGGGTGCGCACCAGCTGGTCCCAAGCGGTCTCGTCCCCCGTGAGGCATCGTTCCACCAGCGTCTTGTCTGTGTCCAGGTTATCCACCAGGGTCATTACGGCGGCCGCCATACTCACGATTACGGCATTTGCCCCGTAGTGGTTCATTTTTTCATAAGATTACCTATGTGCAATGCCCTTTCTGCGGCCATCTGGAAGATAAAGTGGTCGATTCGCGTGAAAGCAAGGTCGGCGAGGCGATCCGCCGCCGGCGTGAGTGCCTCGGGTGCGAGAAACGCTTCACCACCTATGAGCGCATCGACGAAGTGCCCTACATGGTGATTAAGAAAGACGGCCGGCGTGAGAAATTCGACCGCCAGAAGGTGCTTTCCGGGCTCCTGAAGGCGGGTGAGAAGCGTCCAATCAGTATGGGGAAGCTGGCCGCGATGGTGGACCAGGTGGAGGCCAAGCTGACCGATTCGCCCGATCGGGAGATTTCGACCATCGAGATTGGCGAGCAGTTGATGGACGGGTTGCGGGAGCTGGACAAGATTGCCTACGTACGATTTGCGTCGGTGTACCGCGACTTCCAGGACGAAGAGGCGTTTTTCAACGAGTTGAAGACGCTCATGCGTCAGAAAACGCCCCAATAGGTGTAACCGATTCGATTCTGAAACATCTTGTAAATGTAGGGTTTACGTTGCCATCGATTGATGTTATAGTCAGATGAATACCATTTCCAGCATTGCGTCCCAAGCTATACAAAACAAAAGCGTTTATTCCAGTACTCAGGGGGAGGTGAGTCTCCGTGGATCACTTTGAAGATCAGTTTTTAAACGAAAGTCCGCTCAATATCAACTTCGACGAGGAAGCGACTAAGTTCTTCGATCCGGAGGCGGCACAGGAAGCCGACTTCCTGCATCCCCAACAGCCCGTTGAAGAATCGATCTACACGGACGATCCGGTACGGGTGTACCTGCGCGAGATGGGCGCGGTTCCGCTGCTCACGCGGGAAGGCGAAGTCAACCTCGCCCGGCGCATGGAGCGCGGGAAACTGCGAATGCAGAAGGCGATCAGCCGTTCCGCCATCGTGCAGCTATCGGTTCTCGAGCTTTCCGAGCAGATCAGGAAAGGCGCCGTCGATCTCGACCAGGTTGTCGACATGGGCGAAATCGAAGAAGGGGCTCCTGCGGACAACCGGCGCCAGGAGGAACTCCTCGCCTACTTCACCGACATTGTAAATCTGTACAAGAAGCAACAGCAGCTTGTCGAAAAGCTGGACGCCTCGCCTGTGGCCAACAAGAAGCCGCGCAAGAAGTTGAGCGGCAAACTGGCACGCGCCAAGGTAGAAACGTCCGTGGCGATCCGCCGCACGCCGTTCCTGCTGCGGAAGTGGAAGGATTTCGGTAAGGAAATCGATCGCTCCTTCGAGGAATTAAGCCACCTCGATCGCGAGTTGAAGAAGACGGAAGCACGCGGCGGCCCCACCGCACAGCAGCGCATTCGCGAGTTGAAGCGCGAAATCCGGAAGCATGAAGCCACCGCCGGCGCTTCCATCACCGAGCTGAAACACACGCTGACCGTTATCCACCATGGCGAGCAGGAAGCCGAGCGCGCCAAGAAGGATCTAGTGGAGGCCAACCTCCGGCTGGTAGTTTCGGTCGCGAAGAAATACGTGAACCGCGGCCTGCACCTCCTCGACCTGATCCAGGAAGGCAACATCGGCCTGATGCGCGCCGCTGATAAATTTGAATACCGGCGCGGTTACAAGTTCTCGACGTACGCCACCTGGTGGATTCGCCAGGCCATTACGCGCGCTATCGCGGATCAATCCCGCACGATTCGTATTCCCGTTCATATGAACGAGAGTATGAACAAGTTCCTTCGGGCTTCGCGCGAACTCGAAAAAGAACTTGGCCGCACGCCGACCAACGACGAAATCGGCCGCCGAATGGATATTCCGGTCGAAAAAGTTCAGAAGCTGAAGACCATCTCCCGCGACCCGGTTTCGCTCGAAACGCCTGTTGGGCGCGACGGCGAATCGGCGCTGGGCGATCTGATCGAAGATCGCTGGGTGGGCTCTCCAGTTGACGCGGTGATCGAATCGAACGTCCGCGACGAGACCGCCGGTATCCTGAAGACTCTTTCTCCGAAAGAAGAGAAGGTGATCCGGCTTCGTTTTGGAATCGGCTGCGAGCGTGAGCACACGCTCGAGGAGATCGGGCAGGAATTCGACGTCACGCGTGAACGGATTCGCCAGATCGAAGCGAAGGCCTTGCGGCAGCTCCGCGCGCCGGAACGGGCTCGCCGTCTCCGCGCTTTGATGGCCGCGCGCTAACTCGGCGCTAACGTTGGGGCTGAAGCTCTTCTTCTGAAAAGTCAGAAGAGCAGCTTCGCCGATACCTGAATCAGGCGGGGGAAGTTCTGCTGCGCTACCGGCAGCATGCCGAAACGCGCGTCGGTGTACGTCGTATCCGGGGCGCCGTATAGGGGGTGGTTCGCCAGGTTGAAACTCTCTCCCCTGAGGTTGAACTTCCAGCGCTCCGTGAGCGTGAAGGTTTTTGCCATCGCCAGGTTCATCGTCATGTTATCCATGTGACGGAGCCATGGATAACGGTCCGGCGCGGTCC
>JAOAPQ010000219.1 GCA_025462965.1 Bryobacterales bacterium | reverse complement strand
CCGCCCCGATGGCTCGGAACAGCGGGCCTGGGCCGGTCCGTCGGCAGTTCGAGCACCGGGGGAGCTCCCGAGAGTGTTTGTCTCCAATACTCTACGTGCTTGTCGAGGGTTTCACCGCGAAGCCAGTTGCGCTGCCAGATCGCATAATCGCCATATTGAATTGGCAAATCCGGCAAGGGCGAAGATTTTTGCTGCTGGAAGGCTTCATAAATAGCGCCCATTTCCTTCCACAACACGCCCTGCGACCAGCGTTCCATCACGATGTGATGCATTGACAGAACAAACACATGATCGTCGCTGGAAAGCCGCAGCAAACCCGGACGGAACAATGGCCCTGTGGCCAAATCGTAAGGGGCCAGGGTCATGGCGTTGGCAAGCCGGTCAGCCTCCAACATCCGTTCCCTTTCGCCTAAATGGGAAATATCTGTTACCGGCAAGGCTAGCTTCCATTCCGAAGCCACCACCTGTACCGGTTCGCCTCCCATGCTGGTGAAAGACGTCCGGAGTACCTCGTGCCGGCGTACAATTTCGTTGAGGGTTTGCTCCAGAATTCCGACATCGAGTTTGCCTCGAAGCCGCGCGACCCTCCCAATGTTGTACACCGGATTTCCCGGATCCAGTTGATCGATAAACCACAGCCGCTGCTGGGCGAAAGAGAGAGGCGCGGGTCCATTTCGCGGGAACCGCTCTAACAGGGGTGTCCCCGGCTCCAGCGATTGCCGTTTTGATGATTCGACGCATTCGGCAAGCCCGGCCAGGGTCGGCCGTTCAAACAAATCCCGAACCGGCAGTTCTACCTGAAAGGCCTTTCGAATACGCGAGATCACCCGCATTGCTAGCAGCGAATGACCACCCAAGGCAAAGAAGTTATCGTCCGCTCCGATCCGCTCAGTATGCAGCACCTCCGACCATATTTCGGCCAGTTCCCGCTCCACCGGCGTGCGTGGCGCGATGTAATCCCCGCCGGCTCCCGCATGCTCTCCCGCGTAGTCCGGCGCCGGCAGTTCCTTGCGGTTGATCTTCCCGTTGGGCGTGAGCGGAAACTCTTCCAGCTCTACCACTATGGATGGCGTCATGAAGTCCGGCAGGCTCTCCCGGACATGCTGCTTTAATGTCTCTCCGCTGAGCGTCTCGCCCGCCTGCGATACCACGTAAGCCACCAGGCGCGGCATGCCCGGTTCATCTTCCCGAACGACCACCACGCTTCGCTGCACGGCGGGATGTTTATCGAGCGTAGACTCGATCTCTCCCAGTTCAATCCGGAATCCTCGCAGCTTGACCTGATGGTCCAGGCGTCCCAGATACTGAATATCGCCGTTCGGCAGCCATCGGCACAGGTCACCCGTCCGGTACATCCGCGATTCCGTCTCCGGTTTGAACGGATTGTGCACGAACCGTTCAGCCGTCAGATCCGCCCGCCCGTAGTAGCCGCGGGCCAGTCCGTCGCCGGCCAGGTACAACTCGCCGTCCACCCCGATTGGAACAAGCTTCTGGTGCCGGTCAAGAATGTAGGCCTGCGTATTAGCCACCGGCCTGCCTATGGTCACCGGAGTGCCCCGCGGGACCAGGGTGTACGTGGAATAGGTCGTATCTTCGGTAGGACCGTAGAGGTTATAAACGTTTTCCACTTTCGTGGTCGCGTAGATCTGTTCCACGATCTCACCCGGCAGCGCCTCGCCCGCCAGATTCACCGTCCGCACGGAATCCGGTATGCCGCCCATCCGCGTCAGTTCCGCTATTGCCGAGGGGACAGTATTGATCAGTGTTACTTCGTTCCGCGCTGTCAGCTCCGGCAGATGAAGCGCGTTCTCCGCGACGATGACTTTCCCCCCGGCGCTCAGCGTGACAAAAATTTCGAAGACCGAGAGATCGAAGCACACCGATGTCGACAAGAGAACGCCCTCGAGGTCCTCGGCCGGGAAGACCTGCTTGGCCCAATGGATAAATGTCGCGGCGCTGCGATGCTCGATGGCTACTCCTTTGGGCCGTCCGGTGGAGCCGGACGTGAAGAGCACATACCCCAGGTGTCGCGGCGTGACGGAGGTGGTCGGTTCCCGATCGGATTCGCACGCAATTTCGGGCCATGCCGTGTCCAGGCTGATCGCCTCGCCCGGAAAATCCGGCAGCACCCCCGCCGGCTGCTCCAGCGTAAGCACGAGCGGCGCACCCGAATCTTCGAGAATGTATCCCAGCCGTTCTCTCGGGTAATTGGGATCGAGCGGCACATATGCGCCGCCCGATTTCAGAATTCCCAGAATTGCTATTAGCAAATCGACCGTGCGCGAGCCGCAAATCCCGATCGGCACGTCCGGGCCGGCCCCGCGTTTGATCAGGTAATGCGCAATCTGGTTGGCCCGCGCGTTCAATTCGCGGTAACTGATCCGTTGCTTGCGATCGATCAGCGCAATAGCATCCGGCGATTGGTGTGCCTGCTGTGTCACCAGATCGTGAATGCACAGGCCACTCGGGTATTCCACCGCGGTGTCGTTGAACTCCAGCAGAATACGCCGCCGCTCCCCTTCATCCAGCAGCTCCAGCTCCGACAACCGCCGCCCAAGATCCTCCACGATGGCCTCCAGCAGGTTCTGGAAATGTCCCATCACACGCCCAATGGTCGTTTCGTCGAAAAGATCCGTGTTGTATTCAACCCGCAGCAGCATGCCTTCCGGCACGTGAGTTGCAAACCAGGACAGGTCGAAGGCCGACGTCCCCTGGTGCAACGGCTGCCGCTCCAGCTTCAGCCCCGCTAACTCGAGCGCGCGCTGCGGCGCATTCTGCAATGCCAGCAAAACCTGAAAAATAGGATGCTGGCTGCGGCTGCGCTCCGGCTGCAACTCTTCCACTAATCTTTCAAACGGAATGTCCTGATGCGCGTACGCATTCAGGGTCGTTTGTTTCACCCGGCCCAGCAGATCGCGAAACCGTGGGTTGCCCGAAACGTCTGTCCGCAGCGCCAGGGTGTTCACGAAAAAACCGATCAGCGGTTCAACCTCGGTGTAGTTCCGCCCCGCGATCGGCGAACCCACCACAATATCTTCCTGTCCGGAATAACGCGCCAACAGAATCTGAAGCCCGGCCAGAAGGGTCATGAACAACGTGGCGCCTTCGCCCTGACTTACCGCGGTAAGCTTCTCCACCAATTCCATTGGAAGCGTCCGCTCTTTTATCGCGCCCTTATTGCTCATCAGCGCCGGGCGGGGCCGGTCCGTGGGAAGCTCCAGCAGCGGCGGCGCTCCTTCAAGCTGCCCTTTCCAGTAGCCAACCTGCTTCTCCAGCGCTTCCCCCTGCAACCAGCCGCGCTGCCACAACGCAAAGTCGGCATATTGCACGGGCAGCTCTGGAAGTTGCAGAGGCTCCCCCCGCGCGTATGCTCGGTAAAGCGCCTCCATCTCCTCCGCCAGGATCCCCGCCGACCAGCGATCGCCTGCAATGTGATGGAGAACGAGCACCAATACGTGGTCCTCCGGCGCGCGCATCAGTAGCAGCGCGCGGAGCACCAGTCCGCTAGCCAGGTTGAAGGGATAAGCCGCCTCCTCCTGCGCCAAGTTCTTCAATTGCGTTTCCCGCTCTTTTTCGGGCAAAGCTGAAAGATCCGAAAAACGCAGTTCCAGTTCCTGAACAGGTCCAACCACCTGCATCGGCTGCCCGTCCGCCGCGACGAATGTTGTACGCAGAACCTCATGGCGGCGGACGATCTCATTCAACGCTCTGTGCAGCGCCTGCACGTTCAGGACACCCCGCATGTGGGCCATCATCGGGATGTTGTACATCGGGTTATCCGGCTCTAGTTGGTTTATGAACCACAGCCGTTGCTGGACGAAAGATGCTGGCACGTGCGCCGGCCGCGGCCCACTGATCAGCGGCGGTGCCAGCATGCCGGCTTGCGTCAGGCGAGCCGACTCGATCCGCGCCGCAAAGCCTGCCAGCGTCGGTGCCTCGAACATGGCCCTGAGAGGCAACTCCACTCCGAGCGTCTTCCGTACCCGAGCAATTACCTGTACCGCCAGCAGCGAATTCCCGCCCGATTGGAAAAAATTATCATGAATTCCAAGCTCCCTCACCCTCAGGAGCCGCACCCATATTCCCGCCAGCGTCTCTTCTATCGGGTTCCGCAGCCTTTCCTTCGCGCCTTGCGGCAGCGACCCACCATCCGGCGTTTCAATCGCGCGCTGAACCCCATCGGCAGTACAGAATTCCGACGCAATCTCACCCAAAAGCCGGGAGTCCGCGGGCGGAGCATGCGATCCACCGTCCGGCCTGGGAAGATCCAATGCCCAGAAATGGCGCAGGAAGCTCTCAGTCCGCTGACGATCGGATGGCAGCTCCAGGACTACTATTTCGGGGCAATTCGCCCTCACTTCCGCGCATTCAGATGGATTCCCCCCGACGTACACGAAACGGCTCAGGCTGATCCGCAGTTCCGCCGCAAGAGCAACCAGGTTTTTCGACACCGCCTGCGAGTTGAAACGGGAACCGGCAATGTGCTCCCATTCGAGCAGCATTCCACCAGTCTGCTCAAATGTGCGTGTGACGTCCTCCTCGGGGTCCGCCCCGCAAAGGCACAGCATCCGGCCTGCGGAAAACTGCGCCAGCATGAACTCCTGCATAGCCCGATTTGGCGCGCCGACGCTCACCTGGCCTGTCTTCGCTTCCTTGCTCCAGATAGTGTTGTCGGCGGCAAGCACGATGACTTGCGGGGGCATCGTGCGCAGATTGTATAGCCGACGGGCAATAGCGGTTGCCAGCGCCGTAAAAAACGTCTGGCTATAAGGAATGCCGCCCAATCTGAGTGCTTCGGCATCTTCAATTTCGTCGACGGGATAAAGTGCCAACGTGTCCGCCAGCCTGATCACATGGACACCTTCAGCTTGACTCACCCCCGAGACGAGCAGGCTTTCCATACGCTCGAAAAAATCCGAATGCGCGTCAATGGTGATGAAGCGGGGGAAAAGGCAAACGAAAAAATTTATCCCTGTGTCTTGCGCGGTGCGCAACGCGGAGGCCAGTTCAGTCACACTGCGAGCGGCCGATTCCTCGGAGGTCCTGTCGTAATCGAGACGTGCCAGGATTACGTTCACCCCTCCGGCGTTACGGGACTGCAGACTGGAAGGATCCAACAACTGCTGGAAAACTTGGTTGAAAGGCGCGAATTCAACCTTGCCCGCTATCTTCAACTTGTTCATCCAGAACTGCAGCGGTGTGCCAAGGGGTTCGGCGGTGAAATTCGCCGTTACCGCGATATTCTGCTCAGGGGCGC
>JAOAPQ010000730.1 GCA_025462965.1 Bryobacterales bacterium | reverse complement strand
GAGAGCGAAGATTCATGTATGAGGTTCAAACCAAAGGAGTAAGCTGGGCGCAACGAAATCTAATGCTAACACAGGTATGATGACAATCATCGATGAGGATTACTACAACACGGACGGCAACGGCATGATCCTGATCGTGGAACGCGAAGACCATCTGTTCGGTGAAGCGGTTGATCCGGACGGTCCCTTTGTTGGGCGGGAAGCGGAGGCCTCCCTGATGCCGGGAACCGGCTGGAGGGAATCGCCTAATGACGTAATAGAAGCCTGGTACGGCACGTTTCACGATTCCGGTCAGTTGATTCGTCCGAATACCAGACGGGAATGAAGCTCTCGCGTCGAAGTTTTCTTGGTGCCGTGGGTGTCCTGAACGCCTGCGCCCCCAGACTCGCGAAACGGTTCAACGGCTATTGCTTCGTCGCCAACCAGGGCGACCGCACTGTAGCGGCGGTGAACCTCACCCGCTTCCAGGTGCAAAAGCGATTCCAGCTGGAAAGCGCGCCATCGGCGCTGGTAGCGCTTCCGGGCGCGCCGCGCGCGTTGGCCTTTTCGCCTGGCAACGCGACCGTGACCGAGATCGACGCAGACTCTCTCTCGGTGACGCGCCATTGCAAAGCCGGGAACGCCGCGCGCGAGATGCTGTTGACTCGCGACGCCGGAACCGTCTGGCTTCTGGCCGATGACCCGACAGCTCTGGTTCCGGTGGATATGAAGACATTCAGGTTCGGAACTCATATAAAGCTGCCCGGGATCGCATCCGGTTTCGATATCGATTCAGTCGGAAGGTTCGCGGCCGTCGCGCTTCCCGGATCGAAAACCGCCGCGATCGTCGACCTTGCGGCCGGCCGCATCGTGCGTTCCGTCGAGACCGCAGGTGAGCCCGGTCCCATCCGTTTCCGGAGCGACGGGAAGCAGGTGCTCATCGGAAACCCGGCGTTGCGGACCATTGTCGTTGCGGATGTCGCTACGGGGCGCATTGTCGTGAATCTACCGCTCGCCTTCTCGCCGGAACGATTTTGTTTCGGCGCGGATGGCGGCCAGTTGTTCGTCTCGGGGCAGGGCATGGACGCGGTCGCCATCGTGTACCCGTATCAGACAGTTGTATCCGAAACGGTACTCGCCGGCCGCGATCCGGGCGCGATGGCGGTGAATGCGACGCAGTTGTTCGTCGCCAATCCGTCGTCGGGCGACGTGACGGTGATCACCATCGAGGACCGGCGCGTGGTGGCCAAGATTCCAGTCGGACAGGAACCTGTTTCCATCTCCCTCACGCCGGACAACGAATACATGCTGGTGCTGAATCGGAAGTCCTGCGATATGGCCGTGGTGCGGATTTTGAAAATTACCGATTACCGGTACAAACGTGCCGGTCTCTTCACTTTAGTCCCGGTAGGGGATTCACCGGTGAGCGCGGCGATCTGTCACCTGTAACGGCGTCACAAGCCCATCTTCTTGGCTTCCTGATAGGCTATCGTCCGAATCGACGCCACTGGATTTGGCGCGATTTTCCAGCGCTGCTGGCGCACCGCTTCCTGGATTGCGGGCGTAAACGATTCTGGCATCTTCATGACGTCGCGCACAAACACTGACCAGGCGGTCGTATCGGTCGCGGAGGACTGGCTTACGGCCTCGATCTCCGCGTAGCCCGGCGGCTTCTGTGCACTGCGTGTCGGTGCGTAATCTTGCTTCGGTGGCACCGATGGATAGTTACGCGTTCGGAATCGCATCTTGTTATTCCCCTGGCCTGAGTGGTCGAACATGCCGCCTGATCGTGATCAGGGAACCAGTATGCATGTCCAAGAAAATGAAGAGAACTGCACCCCTATGATCGCTGAAATTGCGCGCGGTTGCAAACTCGACGGGATCAGGCGGCCAGATGGTGGGGAATGGAATGCAGCATGTGGGACAGGCCATCGTTTTTCGTGGCCTGTCGTTTCTCCGGGCCTACATCCCGCGCTTCAGCTTTTTCAGTCGGAAATTGTCTTATTGGCCCGATCGCCGGGCCGAAGCGGCACCGGGTTCCGGCTCTACGGTGAACCGCTTTACACCACTCTTCACGTTATCGCTCTTGCCGATCTCGGCCTCCTCCGATCCAACGGTGTAGTAGTAGGTTGTCCCCGCCTTGAGTCCTTCTATGCGCACGCGGAAGACTGTAGTAGGATGGTGCGGGTTTAGTCTGATAGGATTTTTCGCGGTCTGGCTGAGGTTCTTGGGATCCGTGCCATAGTGCACGATGCCGTTATGCACGGGTGAGCCACCGGGGTTGTTGGTTGTCCACCTGATAATAGTCAGATAATCCGTAGCCCGCTCCGGCTCTGGCCCCTCGGTAATCTGGACGCGCGCGGGTTTTGGAGTAGTCGGACTTGGCTGAGCAAGCATCAGGTTTGAGGAAAGCAGGCTGCCAGCCGCAGCCGCGATTGCGAATCTTAGAAGCCGTTTATTCATGTACAGACCTCACAGCAAACTTACTTAACGAACGCCCCTGAAATACGAATCAAAGGAGACATGGACGCCCGTAGGCGATCCCTACGGGCGTCCATATCTTGTCCTCGTTTTGGACTACGGAATTGGCATAGTCGGGAGAGGTGCGACGTTGCAGATAGACGGTGCGCACGGCGTAAGTGGTGTGGGGGTTGGGATCAGGAACCCATTACCTTGCCTTGAAGGCGTACAATTAGGGTCCGTTGCCGGGTCACAGGTCATGCAACTACCCGTAAACGTGTCGATGTCGGGATACGGTCTTGTGAATCCGTCCGAGAGTGTTTGCAGGAAGGCAACAATCTGGTCCTCCTCGAGATCCGTCAAGCCGAGCTTGCCGGTCGTCATGTCGAGATTGTTCTTGACCTCGGGCATAGGCCAGCAGGTCACCTTCTCGATCGTGTTGGGCGGGCAGTGTCCGGACGTGACCTGTTGTGCGATCCCTATTACGTCGCGCGTATTATAAAAATGTACGAGTTGCTTCAGGCTCTTGATGTACCCGTTGTGGAAGAGCTCCTTCTGGAAGTAAGGTCCCGTGCCGGCCTCGGTGGTAACACACTTTGGCGGTACCAGGGCCACATTGCGCGCTGAAGAGACCTGCATCTGGCCGTCGGAAGTTGGTGCGAATTGTGTCCAGGTCGAGTTCGGGTTGGGCGCGGCGCCGAAACCGCTTCTGAGGAAAGTTCCCAATCCCAAATCTCTGTAGCCGAAGCCGAATGGATTTCCTGTGAACCCCCAGACATCCGGAGTGGTCTGATAGTAGAAAGCATCCCTCGGATTTAGGGGTAGCCCTTCATTTGCAGATCCGAAGCAGGTGAACCTCGGCGCCACGGATGCCTCGTCGCTGGTGTCGACCAAACCTGGCAGCAGAGTGGTCCCTCTCCCGTCGACGTGGCATGAATTACAGTTGCCTTTGCCATCGAACAGCTTCTGGCCGGCCAGCTCGTTTGGAGTTAACGTGACCAAGCCCTTAAGGAAAGCGTCGAATTTCGACGAGAACGCGGAGACATCCGGTGAGGCTTCGTATTGATCAAGGGAATTTCCCCAGTGATCGAAAACATTGTTTGCTTTGGTACGGTCCGCCGGACTTAGGTGAATTGGTGTCGCGCTCCCGCCGAAGATCGAAGCGCCTCCAGGGGTTCCGCAGATCAACTCCGTCTCGATGGGAAAATTGATGTCGAATGAGCCTGCGCCCCACACCGTCTCGAAGAGCGGTCGGTACACGGCGCGGGAAAGCCGGAAGGCTATGCAAGCAGTGTCGGGTAACGCGTGTTCCTGAGTATCCACGGGAGGATGCTGTGCCTGCTCGGCGTCGGGACTCCCCAGCAAATATCCGGTCGCGCGTGAATCCCAGAAGTTTCCTCCATAGAAAAGTTTTTGGGTTTGGTTGTAGTTGAGCACAGGGAAAAAGGGCGCATACGAATATCTCTGTGCTGTCCGCTTACCTGCCCTAAAGGGATAGGATCCGGGATACGCGATCATCGTCAGATTGACGGACTGGATCGGTCCGCTAAAGCCCGCATACGGCATATGACAGAAACCGCACGCCCTATTCTTCAGAGGGGACATATTCTCGTCGAAATTCATCAGTTTGCCGAGCAGCTGATTTGCCCTCATTCCGGTGTTCTGAAGCGTTGGCGGTTGGCCTGTCAGCACCGGAGGAGGTAATGCCAGCCACTGTGCGATAGCTTCCGCTTCAATGATGCCAACTTCAATGCGCACCCTCGCTATCTCGGTAGCTAAATCGGCTGGCAAGATACCAGGAGGGTACGGGTTGTAGGGGAACGCTGTCTCCTGTGCGGCTGCGGTACGGATGGGTTTGAGCAAGTCGCCAACCATAACGACGGAAATTACTAACATGGTAAGTAACACGATTCGTTTCATCGAGCCGAACTCCATTCTCGGTTAGTGTATCTACGAGCTCACCGGGTCACGCGTCCTCCCTGAGCTATATCCCGCTCGGACCTTTTGTATGTTACTGCATAAGTCGGCCTTACTATCTATAGTAAGTTCCCGAGTGCCCCCTACACGGGAAAGTGTGTATCGGCCCACTGGTGAAGTCAATAAAAAAGTATTGCCCTTATTTTGCACCGACTGGCCAGATGATATTTCCGATACTTTCCCGGCTCGAGGTGCCCGATTTCCGGCAAAGTTCGATGTAAGCTGGGGAGGACCTGTGTGGCGTAGCACCATTGAAAGCGATAAAAGGATAAAAAACTCGTTTTATGTATTGAACTCACACGAACTCACCGCCCGCAAAACGAACTCACCGCTCCTGCGCACGAACTCACCTCCCGCCAACAAACTCACCGGCGAATGTGGGGCGGGATGCCATCCTGCGGCGGGTTGGTTACCCGCCTGCCTCGCCGGCGCGGATGCCGTCCCAAGTGACGAATTCGAACGCCACATGAAATCTTCCGTCGTGCATAACCGGGCCTATCCAAACAAGGCGAGGAAAACGAACACGTAGGTAGCCGCGCGAACCGTCATCGTTGGCGCCTCCGGGCCTTTTCTGGGCAACGGTCAAACGTCAAGGGCTACGAAGAACCGGGACAGACGCCCGGCCCGGAATGGGCTAATCCAGACTTTCGCGAAGGAACTCCGGGCGCTATGCCCTGGCACCAGGAACACCTCAATGCGATAATAGTGTCACCGCTCGGCCCTGAAGCCAGTCACAACTCACAAAATTTTTCTTGAACTTGATAACGAAGCCTGATTTAACCTCAGCCACAGATTAGGGCAATTCGTTATGCGAAAGTCGAATCGCGAAACGTTT
>JAOAPQ010000723.1 GCA_025462965.1 Bryobacterales bacterium | reverse complement strand
GCCATCAGGCCCTGTGCCCACGTCTGCCACCCGAAAGCCCACTGTGGAACCAGCAGAACTACAGTGCAGTTCGCGATCCAGACGGTACAAAGCAGCAACAGCTTGGCCGCGGCGCGGGCGAGCCATTCGCGATCTTCGTCCTGTAGCGCCGTACTGGAGAGTCCTACAAACAAGGCGCCCGCGAGTCCGAAACCAAGCAGCAGCAAAGGGGGTCCGATCGTCGTATATTGCTCCCAGCTGGTGGACTCAAACAGCCCGTTGCTGAGAACCCACGCAGCGAAGCCGGTTCCCGATGCCAACAGTACGATCGCGAGCGACAACGGCCCTTTCAAGAGCTTCCAGCGTGCCTTGAGAGACTTTCCGCAGGTGGCCAGATACAGCAACCAACCTCCGCCGCAGGGGATCATCATCCACATCACCACCTGGAGCAAGCTGGTCGGCAAATCTGTGGGTCCGTAAAAATAGAGAGAATCGTACGCGCAGAATCCGAACGCGGCACCTGCCAGCGGAGCCAGGACGTAGCGCATGAAATCGGTTACGGTGTGGTCCACGCCGCCGACCCCGGGCAGGTAGCGCAGGGTATTGTACATGCTGATGGTAAACAGGAGCGAGGCTGCGAACGGAATGATTACCACCACCAGAACCGACGTACTCACGGGGTCCGCACTGCCGTGTAACTCTTGAAAAAAATCTGCGTAGCGGAGGACCGAGACCAGCAGGCGCGGCGCCATTAACACGGACATCAGGAGCGGGATCAACACCAGCCAGTTCAAAAACACATTGCGCATGATGGTGGCCGCCAACGTCCACGTATCACCGGAAAAGGCGCCCAGCTTGGGTGTGAGGTAATTGTTGTACTCGCGCAAGTGCTGTATCGGATCCACGTCACCGGGCGTGGGAGGCGGCGCATTCCGCTTCAAATAGGGGACAACATGAGGAAGCCCCTTCGCGCGATTCACCCACGCGGTCAGCCAGCCGCCAATGTAGCCGCCACCTGAAACTGTGGATAGATAATCGAACCTCTCCAGGATTCCCTGCTCGGCCAAGCCCTGAATGACTCCCAATGAGAACGTCGCACTGCGAATGCCTCCGCCCGAGATGCAGAGCGCGGAGAAGGGGTGGGATTGGTTGTGGGCTTGCCGGTACAGGGCGGCGCGGTCGGCGGCGTCGAAATCGACATCCGGCCGCAACGCACTGTACTCGGCCTTCAGTAAATCGTCAAACGGGATGGGAGTGGTTCGTTCCATCGGTAAGTCTCAAAACCACTCCCGGCCTGTGATCGGACCGATTGTTACAGCGTTGGTCTGGTGCCGCAGTTCCTGACTGTCCTGATAGACCAACTGCCGTGCGCGGTTGATGCCGCCCAGCGGCCGGTGTTCAGGCAGACCGTCCCACGGGCTCCAGGTAAGGTTCTCGACGAACGTCACCTGCTCCGGCGAATCGAATTTCTGCGGATAGATGGAAATGGTGGCAACCTTGACCGGCGCGGACTTCCACTCGATGGTGGGATCTTCTACCGGCATGACCGCAGCATCCGTTTGCGGATTCACACAGAAGTCGAACTTCGCGCAGAGCTTCCGCGCGGTCAACTGTTCGATCATGGCTTCCTTCAGGCAATCCGGCGAATCGGCCAACGGAACCGGCAATCTCTCCTGATCCGGCGAAGGCATCGCGAAATATTTGACCGCGCCCTCGCCCGCGAGATAAGGCGTCTGGCTCCAATAGGACAAGGCCAACGGGCTCGATTGCGCTTTGTTCGTATATCCGATCAACGCGGGGTGCGTCGTGATCGCAAGCTGGCTGGCCGGCGTGCCACCTGCTGTCGCAACCAGAAATTCCAAGATGTGCTGGACGTTTTTGGCGAAGAAGATGACGTGATCCGCCATGATGAAATCCTGCTGCAGCGGCGTGTTTCCATCGCGGGGAATCAGGACCTTCACGGCCATTCCATGGACGTCCGGCATGCGGTCATCGGCAGTGCGGCCGTTCGAATAGCGGACCAGCGCCGTGAAACTGCGGGGTTCCTTGAACAGTCCCACGCGAAGACCTGGCGGGATATCCCGCTCCACACGGAAAGTCGCCCAGACGCCGCCATGTCCTTTCGGGTGTTCTCCACGGCGGTTTGCCCCCGGTTGCACATGATGGACCTTCAGGTGAAGTTGCCGCAGTTGCGTGGTGGCGATGTCTTCGCCCGGCGGCGGATACTCCTTGCCGATTTCGAGTTCGGCCGGCGCTTGTTCTTGTGCTGGTTCGGGCATAGACGCTACTCCTCGCTCTCTTCAATTGACGTGGGGCAGCGGCGCGTCAGCCCTGGCTTTGCGCGCCGGCGTATACACTAGCGCACGTGCGTGTCCGAGCGAGGCGTAGTTATCTGCCTGTAGGCCCGCCCAGATTCCTGATGTTGCCAGAGGCAGCGCGATGCTGTCATGTGTCCGGTTGGCGTCGACGGACATTACGTCCAGGTCCTGATCCGTCAAAGCTTCGGTCAGATGGATCTCCGCCAGATCGATCCAGGGATATCGATGCGGATCCCAGGCGGCGGTACAGTTGACCGCTTCGGGATCATCACCCGGGCGCAATTGGCCTTGCAACAAATAGCGCACGCCACTATGTTCAAAGCGTGCCAGGAAGTCGTGTTTGAGATAGTTGTCCTCGCGGGGATCGGCTTCCAGCGGCGGATACACAGTTACTCCCTCCGGTTGCCAGGACGTAGGATAGTTACCTCGTTCCGGTCCGCGGTCCCCATTGATCAGCCGGTAGCGCAGATATGACATCGGCGCAGAGCCGGCGGCAAGTTCGTAGCAAATCTGCGAGTGATAGTAGAACTCGGTGAACGATCCGCTGCTGCGATATCCCTCGGAGAGAATTTTGTCATCGAGGATGCCGGACTGGAGTAGTTTTTCCACGCGCTCAGGATTTGGCGTGGTGACCATCGTCAAAAAAGCGCGGGCGGTGCGGACGAAGAGCGTCCGACCCGTGTTCATCGTGATGTCATGGAAACCGTCGGCGGCGGGATCCGCTTTGGTCTCATAGAACTTCAGAGAGGTGGCGGCTCCATCTCTCGCGCGATTGTCCCTTTGGGCTCCCGGCGACGAATGCCGCAGGATCACCGGGAACGTGCGCCCCGCTTTCAGGAATTCGTTCTCCGGAAATCCGAGGGGCACGACGATTTTCGCCTCTCCTTTTGCCGCGACGCCATAGGTGTGGGTGGCGCGGCCCTGCGTCTTCGTGGCGACGCGTACGAAGATTGCCTGCAGGTGTTCGATCACCTGCTTGAAATCATCGTCGAGGCCGCTGCTGAGTGCTTCAAAGGTTCGAGACATGTTGGTTCTCTCCGGATGCTAAATCGTCTTCAAGTATTCGAGGAGGTCGGCAAGCGCATCTCTGTTGCTGTCGCCGCTCCAATCCAGCCGCACGCGTACCTCACCAGCTTTCTCACGACCGTCCCAACCGGATCGCAGGATAACGCCGTTGGCATCCACAGTCAGATTCGCGTCATGCCCGGCTTTCGACGAGCTATCCCAGGAAGTGTCGAACACCGCGGTAGTGGGATCTTTGCTGCGATACGCATCCACATTGGCAAGTTCCCACTGGAAGCCTACCTTGGCCGGATCGTAACCCACCGCTCCGCGAGCGAACTTAGCGGGTCGTTCAGCGGGGACCAGCAGGTGATAGAGAGTCGGCACGGAGCCGTTGTGGAGATACGGTGCTCGCGCCCAGGCGCCCTCCAGGCCGTTGGCCACGTAGCCTTGGGTGGCGGGCGTGGTCCGGCTGATCAGGATGGACGAGACCGGAAGGTCGTGAGGTTTGGATTTCACACCATTGGAATCGGTGATTTCGTAATCGGGCGGTACGCTGGCAACGAATTGCGCGGTGAACAAGGCGAACGCGTCTGAATTCAGGACCTTCGAACGATTCGCGTCGGTGCCGATCGCCTCCACGCCGTATACGGTCTCATTAAACGACTTGTGGCAAGGGCTGCAGTTCGCTTTGAAGAGTTCCTTGCCGTGTTCGGCCTTTTTCACGTCGAGGGCGAAAGGATAGGCGGGCGGCGGAAGTTTGCTGATGAATTTCGCGGTGATGTCGGCGTTTTGTACATTGACCGTTTTGGGATCGCCGGCCACCGCGAGGCTGGCGGCCACATTGCGGAAGAAAGGCGATTTCACGCTGCCGTCGATCTGCGCCAGGTTTTGCGTACCCTGCTGCCAGGTGCTCAGGATGTCCGTCACGGTGGCCAACTGAATCGGCAGTGCCGGGAAGGTCATCCCCATGAAGCCGTGCAGGGTCTTGTCCGGCCCGATCGACATCACGGTATCGAGCAGAAGCAATCGGGGGATGAGGTCGCCGCTGCCGTCGGATTGTCCGGGACTGCCGCCATCGAGGGGCGGCGCATTTGGCTTGCTGTAACTGGTCGCTTTCTGCTTGTTGGTGGCGACTTCGCCGAGAAAGATCTTACCCGCAAAGGCCGTCAGGATCGTGACCGCGACGTCCTTGCCACCACCCGTCGAGAGGAACGCCTGTCTTTCTCCGGCTTCCACCTGATCGGTGATGCCACGATAGTTGCGATAGAAGTAGTTGGCCGGCTTGGCGCTGATTACTTCGCGAAGACGGGCGGCCGTCGCGTTAATATCCTTCGGCGTGCTCATCAGTTTGTGGACGGTCAGTTCGAACGCTTTCCTCCACATCCGGACGTCGAACTGGGTGTTCGGTCCGCCAACGAGAGTCATGTAAGTGCCGTTTTCCAGACGTACGCGTCCGATGTGACAGGCGCCGCAAGTCAGCGCGACAGGATGGAGTTGTTGAGCGGGATGCGACGGGTCCATCGAATCCCAAGACAAGCCCAATGGCAGAGGCCCGTCCGGTTTATCGGGATTGGGCATGAAGCCGAAGCGGGAGAACTGTTCTTCCGGCTTGCCCCAAATCTCGGGCGCCAGATCCGGCAATGCCCGCATCAGGATCAAAGGAACGCCGCCGTAACCATCGGAGGCGTTGGCGAACCAGTCGTAGCCGGAGGCATTCGCCTTCAGATAGCCTTCATGCGCCGCTTTTACCGCCACCAGCGGAGACACTTTTTCCTGCGTGCTGCATCCGCAGAGCAGCGCCAGGGCGGTCGAAATACCCAAAACAGAGTACGTACGCCTCACGGTTTTCTCCAGTTAGCTAGATTGATTTCAGGTATTCGATCAACGCCCAACGGTCTTCAGGAGACAGTGCCGGACCGATTACACCGTTGCCTTTGGGTCCGTCTTTGAACTCATGCCCTTTGTTGCTATTCCCGGTTGTCGTCACATCAAACAGATAGCCGCCTCTTAATTCCGAGACATTGCGTCCCACCTTGACGGGATCGAATTCTTTGCTGCCGGTCCAGAACTTATCCGGCCTCTCTGCTTGTGGCGAGAGCAGTTCATACAGGCTAGGAACGGACCCGTTATGCAGGTAGGGTCCAACCGCCCAGATACCGTTCAACGGCCTTGCCTTGTAGATGGCGACGGCGCGGACTGCGACGTCCTTCGGATCGCGATACCCGCTCCATTCGATCTGCTTTTCGGGGGAAAACCCCATCTTTGTGAAGTAATTCGTGCCAATCCCCCGGGTTACCAGATCCAAGCCTGCCGCGGCGGAAACGCGTCCCTGATTTAGCGCACCGGTGTCCGCAGTACGCGCGATGAAATCCGCGGCCTCACGGGGATCAGTGCCGACGTAATCCATCTTCACGTCCGTCACTACCAGGAATTGCTTGCCCTGGCTGTTCTTCCACCAGTGCGCGGGCTTCGGGGAATTCAGATCGACGATGAGTTCATCGACGGGAGGCAAGTGGCAACCCGCGCAGTGCTGTTTATACAGGGCAGCACCACGGGGGGCTTTGGCCGTATCGATTGCCGGGAACACCGCAGGCCATTTCGGCGATTGCAAACCCTGGAAGGGCGCGGGACCGGAGAGCAAAGTTTCGGCCTCCCAGAGACCTTCCACGTGAACGCTATTTTCGAACTTCGAGGCGTCCGGCCCATATAATTTGGCCACGGCACGGACGCCGAGCGCCTCTCCGACATTGCGGATAATCGGATTCGCGATCGACGAGTTGTATTGGACCCAGTTGAACCAGGACGCATCCCATATCTGGGGATACCGGACCGGCGCGTTGGACACCGCGTAGTTATCGTCGTTCTTCATGTCCACCGCAAACACCTGATTGCCGATTCGCGTCAGCGCGTCCGTCCGTGTAAATCCGGCCTCGTTGACGTAAATCTTCTTCTTGTTGGTCGCGTCGATTTCGAGTTTCGCGTTGGCCATGAACTCGGTGAAGTTTTTCTTGAGTTCCGCCTTCTCGGCATCGGTCGCATTCGGCCTCAGCACTCTCGATGCAAATCTTCCAAAGCGGAAAGGAACCAATTGCGTAAAGGCGAGAGAGAGGCCCAAGGCCTTTTGGAACTGAGTTACTTCGATGGTGGCGGGCGCACCCTCGATGACAAGCGAGTATTTGTTATAGCGAATTTCGCCGGTATGACATGCGGCGCAGGTCAGGCCGAGAGCCGGATCAACCTTGCCGGTCATCGGATCGTAGAAGTCTTTTTGATAAGAAAAGCCAACCGGCAAGCCATCCGGATTCGATCGGGGATCGGGCTTGCTCGGGATAAATCCGAAGCGTCCGAGATATTCAGGATCGGCAAAAAGCTTGCAGCCGATCAAAGAAAAGCATGGCTGCTCCAGCGCTTTAAACCAAGCGTACGGGACCAATCGCGTCCCCTGGGCTGTGTGATGAAACTGTTGCCTTTGAGCATCATTCCAGCCTTGGTTGACCTCGGTAAGTTCTCCGGATGGCTGTAGCTCGGGAACTTGAACATTTAACGCGGGCAACTTGGTCACAACCATGAGGCCGATCGCTAACAGCAATACCAGAGCGCCAACAACTACCGAAGCCTTCTTCAGCATTTACCGTCTCCCGGAACAGCCGCAAGGTTAATTTCTCGTTTAGCGTTTTATACTCTACTACAGGTTTCCGAAATTCGTTGACGGTTTTTTTTTAGAAATAAAAATTTTCGTCACGATTTGGCGCGAAGACACAAAACCAGGGAATTGCGTTTACAGATCAATACTTAAGTCAGCAGTTAGCGGCGAGGAGTGTATTACAAGTAGACATACAAAAGACATTAGAGACAATAATGGCATGGATAGTTAGTCCGCGCCCCTCCTTAGGCTCTTGCAGCGTATTATGCTGCGTTTTCGACAGGGTCTGCCAGTGGAACAGGAGAAGCGCGTCGGTGAAAAAAGTGGGAATTCCCTGAACAGTGGAACAGCGGGCCGGTCACTGGGAATGCATTGCGGACGGATATGGCCATCCGCTTCCACGCATTCTTTGGCTCATTCCGCTACCTGCCAGCCAGTTTGTCTGTCGGCTTTCACTTTACCTCGCCGCAGAAGAAGATTCTGCATCAGCAGGATTCATGAGATGGCTTGTAGTGTTGCAGTCAGCTCATTGACGGCCGAGAGATAAAAGTTCATCTCCCCGGCGAACTCAGGCTCGATGGATTTCAACTTCACATTTGACTACCAGGCAAGGGCGTAATTATCACCTCGTGGGTCGGCTCCCGCGGAGAGCGTGCCTGTCTCCGGATCAATGACAATGGCGCATGTCGCGTTCATCATCCAGGGCCCCTTCCGCTCAACTTTGTGACCACGCGCCTCCAACTCCGCCTGCACGTCCTGGGGTACGCGATCCTCAAGCGCCATGTGCCCAGGATACATGGTGTGAGGGAATTCGGAAGCGGGAAAACTGGTTGTGCTCCAGCGCGGAGCCTCGATCGCTTCCTGAATATTCATTCCGAAATCGATGACGTTTAGGAAGGTCTGCGCAATGCGGGTGGGTTGTTCATCGCCGCCGGGGCTGCCAAGGATCATATATGGCGCGCCGTCTTTCATGACGATTGTCGGTGTTAGCGTGCTTCTTGGGCGCTTGCCTGGCTGAAGAGAATTGGGATGCTCAGGATTGAGGGAATAGTAGTCGCCGCGACAGTTCAACATAAAGCCGAGATCTCCGAGGACTACACCCGTACCGAACGGTGAGTGGAGGCTGGGTGTGAATGAGACGCCATTCCGGTGTTCATCGACTACTGCGAGGTAGCTTGTGTCACCTTCGTGAGCGGCCTTTCCGGAATAGTTCGCCTGGATGACTGAGCCTGGCCGGAACTCAAGGGACGCTTTGTCCGGATCGATGAGCTTGTGACGCTCGCTGGCGTAGCTTTTCGAAAGAAGTTTATCAAACGGGATGCTGATGAAATCCATATCCCCCAGATATTTCTCCCGATCCGCATACGCGAGTTTCGCGGCCTCCACGCAGACATGAATATAATCTGCGGAATTGTGCCCCATTGCTCTCAGATCATACTTTTCGAGCAGGTTCAGAAGCATCAGCTCGGTTGGTCCCTGGGTGGCTGAGGCATTCTTGAAGACGTCATATCCGCGATAACTAATGGAAACAGGTTCTTCGATTTTGGCGGTGTATTGCTCAAAATCTTCGAACCGGTAGAGTCCACCATTTTCTTGGCAGGACGAAGCCATCGTCCGCGCGATATCGCCTTGATAAAAACGATCGCGGGCCGCCCTGAGCGCCCTCTTACGCCCGTACTTTGAATTCGCCTGCTCGCTCTGTACCAACTTCCTGAGCGTTTGGGCCAGGTCAGGATTACGGAGTATCTCTCCTGCTTTCAGTGTCTGGCCTTGCGCTAAAAAGATTTCTTCGCTGGTGCGATATTTGCGCAGCTTTCCTGAGTGCTCGACGAAATATTCCACCAGATACTCGCTCGCTGCAAAGCCGTTTTCCGCGAGTTCAATTGCTGGAGCGAAAAGATCCGCGAAGCTCATGGTGCCCCAGCCGTCCAAGAGCAGATAGCAGGCGTCGATTACACACGGCATGGATGCCGCGAGCAGTCCATCATTTACGGGGATACGGCCACCGGCATTCCGGTTGTACCAATCGATGGTCGCGAGCCTCGGCGCCGTGCCTTCAGCGTTAATCGAAATAACCTTTTTCGCTCCGGCGTCATAGATCAGAACGCAAGCATCGCCGCCGATTCCGGTCATAGCCGGGTCCACGACGGACAGCACAGCCTGCGCTGCGACGGCGGCATCAAAGGCATTGCCACCGGCCCGAAGGATGCGTTCGGCAACCTGGGTCGCCTGCGGCTTTCGCGTGGAGACCGCATAGCTACTCCCGCGTATCACGGGCCGCATGGTCCGTTGCGTTGTGGACCTGACATCTGTCGGGTTAAAAGTCATAGCGATGCCTCGATTGCCAACTTGGCGGCGCCCAGTAAGCCGGCCTGATCGCCTAGCCGCGAGAGTTCAATGCGCGTCTGGGATGCGGCTATCGGATTAGCCCACCTTTCCACATTCGTGCGAACCGGGTCGAGAAGAAGATCGGCTGCCTGCATTACGCCACCTCCAAGCACCACGATGGAAGGATTCAAAATGCTGATCAGATTAGCAATGCCCATCGCAATGTAAGAGGCTGCTCTTTCCAGTGCGAGTAGACAAACGCCGTCTCCCAGGCGAGCTGCCGCCGCGACGTCGCTTGCTGATTCTTTACCTGCCCGATGAGCTATCCCCGGCCCTGCGGATTCCGCCTCCCAGCAACCCAGCGTCGTGTACGCATCGTGAAAACGAGGATCAAGCGCCATCCACCCGACTGCACCGGCCACGCCGCCGATTCCTCTGATCAATCGGCCTCCCGAGAGGATGCCTGCTCCGATGCCGGTACCGATTGCGACGAACACAACGTCATCGACGCCACGTGCGATCCCACGCCATTGTTCGCCCAACACGTAGCCGGCCCGATCGCTGTCCATTGTTACCGGGACCGGCAGTCGCGCGTGCAATTCGCGGAGAAGCGGAACATCCGAATTGCCCCATAAGTTAGGAGCGCACGCGGTGCCGTCCCCAGCGCGAACGATACCCGGTACAATCAAGCCGATTCGCGAGATTTGAGGCCAGGTCAATTTCGATTGAGCGAGAGCTGCGCCGGCTTCTTCCGCTATCTGGGTCACTGTGGCGAGGAAGCTCTCCTTTCTAACCGGTTGCTTGCGGAGTGAGAGAAATTCGCCGTCACGATCAACCACGGCCGCTGCAATCTTCGTCCCGCCTAAATCAATCGAGAGAACCGGCATTTACCGATTTGGTTGACATACAAGATCGAGCACAATCTCGTAGCGGTCGCCCCGCATGATAGAGGTGACGAATTCAAATGGGCGGCCATCGCTCAGATAGGTCAGCCGTCTGGCCGCAAAACCTACTGAGTCTGGCGGTAAGCCCAGGAGTTTGGCATCTTCGGCGCCTATGGAAATGGCCGAGTGAACCTCACGGGCATGCGAAGGACACACGCCGAATTTCTTCTGGAGCGTCTCGTAGAGCGAGGCAGATGCGAAATCTTCAGTCACCAATCCCGGGGCCAGTGCCAACGGAATATAGGCCGTCTGGATGCCCAACGGTTCGCCATCAGCTAATCGCAGACGCCGCAGTACAAAAACCTCCTCGCCTTCAGCGAGCTTCAATTGTTGTGCAATATGTGCATCGGAATGGACTACCGACTGTTCGAGCACCTGGGATGTTGAACGCAGCCCGCGCTTCGACATCTCATGCGCAAAGCTGGTAAGCTCGCGCGGGCCCTGTTCCACTGTCGGGTGAGAAATGAATGTACCGCGACCGCGTTCGCGACGTATATACCCGGCCGCAGCGAGATCCGTCAGGGTTCGACGAACAGTGATGATGCTGACCCCGTACACCGCTGCCACCTGGTCCTCAGACGGAAGGCGATCATCCGGCTTGAGCTTTCCAGAGCGGATGTCATTGAGGAGTATTTCTTTGAGCTGGTGATACAGCGGAACATACAGATTTCGATCGAGGGCCGCGGGCATGGCGTGAGTATAAGATTATAAGAAGCGCTTGCGCGAATCAAGCGTCTGTACCTTTTTCACGCGCTGCTCGGGTTCTGACATCAAAGCAACTGCGTAGTTGAAACTCGCCAGACATCCGCGCATGACAGCAAGGCTGCGGTAATAATCGTTGTAGCGGATGAGACCTGTTTCGCCACGCCACATGGGGAACAAGGCACAGGCCTCGAGCCACTTTTCGTGGACCGCTGACGTATCGAGGAAAGTGTCGGGTCGGTAGTTGTCGGCGTCCTCCCAGTTATCGGCGTAGTAAAGATCGGGTGGCGGATGTGCAGGCAAAGCACGGGGGAGCGAGCGCAAGTCAGCGTAGAAAATCGCGTCCTGCACAACCAGGTAGGTGTTTCGGTGGTCTTTATGCCAGCTGCCTTTCCAGTGCGTGATAGCAATGGAAGGCTTGTGCTTCCGAATGAGATCGCAGACGGCGAGAGCCGCATCCTGGTCGGCCGGGATTTCCGCATCCTGGTAGGTCAGAAACTCCGTCTCCGCACCCAGGAGCCTTGCAGCATCTTCCGTTGCAATCCGCTGCATCTGACCGTAGGTGTCGGTTGGGATTGTCGGATGACCTCTTTCGCCAAGCGATAAATTGACGAATACTCCTTCTCCGCCGTTATGAATGTGGTTCGCCAGCGTGGCGCCCATCGTGAAAAGGGCATCGCCGGGATGGGCGGCAATTGCCATGATTTTACTCATACGAGATTGGTTTCAGATGCGCTCCAGCTCCGTAAACGCCAATCCAGTGATTGGTAAACCTGAGAGGAGCCTGCGGCGTTACGCGCGGCATATGGCAATCAATGCAGTTTGTCATTCGTGAACCGCCGGCATGGATGGATGCATGGCAACTTCCGCAAATCCCGTTGTAGTAACTTACCTCATGTCTTAGAGGCTCGTGCGGCGGGTGGCAAGTCAGGCAGGAAAGAGCTCCACTGCTTTTCCGGAAACAGGCGCTCTGACTGAGGTACACGGGCTGGTGGCGAACATTCCAGGAGAAGTTCCAGTTAATCTGCGTGCCCTGTGCGGCCGGGGGGCGATGGCATTCTCCGCAGAAATCGTTTAACGCTGCTGCTTTCAGGCGGCGTGGGTTTTCGATCAGTTTGGGGGTAGACGTCCGAACGTGTTCGCTCCCAGGACCGTGGCACGCTTCGCAATGCACGCCAGTCTCGCTCGGGTTAATCGCTGGACCTGCCGTCTCAATCGGGCCGGTCGAGTGGCAGCGAAAGCATCGCACTACTCCTTCCCGCGGATCTGTGGCACGGTAAACCAGGCCAACGGCTTCCGGCAGGGTCTTAGGTTCGATACTCTGCTGTCCGGGGGTGACTGCCAGCTTGCCGATACCAGGATAATAGCTGAAAAAGTTTTCGACATACCAATCGCGATCAATCCGGCCGACGAACGTGACGGCCTGGGCGCCGGCGCCGAAAGCCCACTGTAGCGGCACATGGATAACGTCTTTTTCGTCGGACACGCTTACCCGAAACTCGCCAGATCGAAGACCGAACCTGAAATCATAGTTCGACCGACGTTCCGCCTTCGCGTCAACTCTAGAGATGAGGGGATGCGTGATGGCCGGATAAAGAGCACGTCCATGAGCCGTTGCGGATTGCTTCCGATATTCATCCGGATGGCATTGCGCGCAGGCTCGCGATCCGGTGAAGCGGCGTTCCTGAGCATGACCAATAGCGATACTGCACAGTACCAGGCTCGACGCTGTTGTGAAGCTGACCCGGTTCATTTCAATCGGCGGATGAAAAGTCACCCAGGAGCAGGGACGCGAGACAACCCGAGGCGAACGTCATGGCTGTCCCGATGAGAACGTACCAGGTGAACGCAACATGAGTTGAGAATCTTACGAACAGCATTGTGAGAAGGCCCACCAGCATTCCGGCCATAGCCGCCGGTTCCCGAACTGCTTTGGTCAGCGAGCCGAGTAAGAACACCCCCAAGAGCGAACCGTAGAGAATGGAAGCGATTGTCAGGCCCGCTTCCAGGACGGAGCCCCACTGTCGCGCGATCAAACCCACGCAAAACAAGATACAACCCCAGGCAATTGTTGCCCAGCGTGCGAGCCTCAGGAAGTGCGATTCTTCGTGTGGCGCAGCAAGCGGTTTGTATAGATCCATGATGGTGGTGGAGGCCAGCGCATTTAACGCAGCGCTTAGATTCGACATACCTGCCGCAAGAATTGCCGCCATCACCAAGCCTGCAAGACCCACGGGTAGATTGTGCCAGACGAAATCCGGATAGATGCGGTCTGGCGAAAAAGGTTGCGGCAAGTGGGCGTCGGAGCGATACACAAACAGAAGTGCCCCGATGAGAAGGAACAAGGTGAACTGGAAACAGATCACTATCCAACTTCCAAAGAGGGCGGCGCGGCTCTCTCCTTCCGATCTTGCCGCGAGCAACCGCTGCACCATTAGCTGTTCCACTCCGTGACTTGCGGTAGTCAGAAAACATCCGCCGATTAAACCGGCCCAGAAACTGTACCTGCGTGCGAAGAATTCCGCCGATAGCGAGAAGCGAAAGTCGAAGACTTGAAATTTTTGCGCTGCTCCCGCGACATCCACGACGTGTCCCCAGCCGCCGGGAATCTGATGCAAAATAACCAGGAAACTTGCGACTGCGCCGATGACATAGAGGCACATGCCTAAAACATCAGTCCAGATGACCGCGGTTAGGCCGCCCTCGAACGTGTAAAACAGAGTGAGGCAAACAATTACGAGGATGGAGGTGACTTCGCCAGTCCCTAAGACGATCGAGATGATCAGGGACATCGCGAAAACGCGAACGCCTTCAGCCAGCATACGCAGAACGAGAAAGGTGCCGGCGGTCAACTTGCGCACGCGCTCCCCAAAGCGCCGACCCATGAGTTCGTAAGCTGTGTACATTTCACCGCGAAAATACTGGGGCAGGAAAAGCGTTGACACCACCACGCGCCCGAGCAAGTAGCCAAATACCAGCTGCAAAAACGCAAAGTTTCCCGCAAAGGAGAGCGTGGGCGTTCCAATGACCGTGAGCGTGCTGGTCTCTGCAGAGACGATCGACAGTGCAATGGCCCACCACGGGGCGGAGTGACCCCCGAGAAAATAGTCTTTCAGGCTCTTCTGTGATGATCGAAAGTGCGCGCCGAACCAGGTAACGGCAATCAGGTAGACCAGGATTACCGCTAGATCAAAAGGACGCATGGGCACTAGAAGGCTGTTGAACTTTTTGCAAGGTTCTTATAATCTTATAACCAATAACATGAAATGCCTGCTTGCAATTATTTTTCTTTCGGCCACCTCTGCATACGGAGCGGATTCCGGCACGCTCACTGGCCTGGATGTGCTTGTCCGCCAAGACTTCGCGCCGCTGAAAGGTAAGAATGTCGGGCTCATTACGAATCAAACCGGTTTGAACCGGGATGGCAAACGCAACATTGACCTGATGCTCGCGGCGGGCGTTCATCTCAAGGTATTGTTCTCCCCGGAGCATGGCATTCTGGGCCGGGAGGATCAACCGAACGTCGGCGACACGAAGGATGCTATCAGTGGTCTTCCGGTTCGAAGTTTGCACTCTGGCAAGACCCGGCGTATTACAGATGAAATGCTCAACGGTGTCGACACCCTGGTTTACGACATACAAGACGTTGGAGCCCGCTTTTATACATACTCCTGCACGATGCTCTACGGCATGCAGGAGGCCGCTTCGCACCATTTGCCTTATTATGTTCTGGACCGGCCAAACCCAATTACCGGCACACATGTGGAAGGGCCGATTGTGGATCCGGACCTGGAATCTTACGTGGGCTGCGCAGCTGTGCCGATTCGCCACGGCCTCACATTCGGAGAACTGGCTGAATTCGTCAACGGTGAAAGACACGTCGGCGCTGATCTGCACGTCGTCAAAATGGAGGGCTGGCATCAGAGCGACTGGTGGGACACGACAGAGCTGACCTGGGTGGACCCTTCCCCCAACATGAATAGCTTGCCGGCGGCGACGCTTTATCCTGGCACGTGTCTGCTGGAATCATCAAAGAACTTTTCGGTTGGCCGCGGGACCAACGTGGCTTACGAACAGATTGGAGCCGACTGGATGGACGGCAAGAAGGTGGCAGCCTACCTGAACCGCCGTAAGATTCCCGGCGTTCGCGCCTACGCTACTCGTTTTCAGCCGGTGAAATACCACTACGAAGGTCAGGCGATTGACGGGGTTCGCTTCGTGATTACGGATCGAGAAGCGCTGAACAGTGTTCGCTTGGGTCTCGAGATCATTGCCGCGATGGACGAATTGTATCCAGGCAAGCTCGCAGTTGAAGTGAACCAACGACTGATCGGGAGCAAGGCTGTGGTTGCCATGCTGAAGGCCAAAGCGGATCCCAAGATAATCGAAAAGAGCTTTCAGCCTGATCTGGAGCGCTTCTTGAGAACGCGGGAGAAATACCTTCTCTACCCGCGGTAATGGATCGCTATTGACTTTTTCGGAACCTCGTATATTCTTATACTTAATTCTCGACCCTTATGTCTGCCACGCAATACTACGACAAAATCAATCATCTTCTTTCCGACATCCATGCCACGCAAGGTTCAGCGATTGAGAAAGCGGGAGAACTGTTCGCCAAGGCGATTCTGGCCGGCAAACGTGTTTACCTCTTTGGCAGCGGACATTCCGTCATCCCGGTGCTGGACATTTTCCCGCGGTATGGAAGCTTCGTTGGGTTCGTTCCGCTTTACGACCCGCGCCTGATGTGGTCGAACGTAGTGGGTCCGGGCGGCGCTCGCGAATTGCTGTGGCTGGAACGGCGGGAGGGTTATGCTGAAGTGTTTTTGCAAAGCTATCCACTGACCGCGGCTGACTGCATGCTGGTCTTCTCGCATGGTGGACTTAACGCAGCGCCGATTGAAGTCGCCAAAATTGCACAGGAGAAGGGGTTGCATGTTGTCACCGTTTCCTCAATCGCGAATGCCAAGGTTGCCAAGGCTACGCATTCGACAGGAAAGACGCTCTCTGGTTTCGCCGAGATTGCGATCGACAACTGCGTGGAACCTGAGGATTCGCAAGTCGATATTGGCAGGCCTGAGAAGGTGGCCGCCGGGTCAACGATGGCTGCAGTCTTCATTGCCATGTCGCTAGTGGCTGAAACCGGCGCCAGGCTGGTGGCGGAAGGCTACAAACCAGTTACTTTCGTGTCGCCCAATGTTCCTGGCATAGAGAAGGACCACAACCAGAAAGTCTTCGAGACCTATGCAAAAAGGCTTCATGACGTCAGAGTTCCAACGGTGTAGCCGGCTCCTTCTGATCGGGTTCGTTTGTGCTGTTTACGGTGCGGCACAGGTGAAGACCGGGCTTGATGTCTTGATCGAGCAGGATTTTGCCCCGCTGGCCGGAAAGCGCATTGGCCTGGCGACTAATCAGACCGGCGTTACCGCCGACGGCCGGCGGAATATCGATGTCTTTGCGCATGCGCGAAACATTAGACTGACAGCCATTTTCTCGTTTGAGCACGGACTGGAAGGGACGCGCGAGGACACCCACATCGATTCCACTATCGACGCGGCGACTCATGTGCCCATTTACAGTCTGTACAACGGGGACGTTCGCAAGCCGTCTCCCGACATGCTGAAGGATGTAGATGTACTGGTCTACGACAAGCAGGACAATGGAGCGCGCTTTTACACCAGTGTCACCTCCATGGCGTACCTGATGGAGGCTGCCGCTCAGCATCATGTTCCGTACTACGTGTTGGACCGGCCGAACGGTATCAACGGCGTGGATATCGGTGGAACCCTGCTGGATGAAAAATACGTCTCTTTTGTAACTTACATGCCCGGCTGGCCGATTCGTCATGGCATGACCATGGGTGAGATGGCGCGTTACTTCAATGCGGAAAAGAAACTTGGCGCCGATCTCCACGTCGTTCAAATGCAGGGCTGGAAGCGGTCCATGTGGTTCGATGAGACGGGCCAGCAATGGGTGAACCCTTCGCCAAACATCCGCAACTTGACCGAGGCAGTGCTTTATCCAGGCACCTGCCTGCTTGAGGGCAAATCTGTTTCCGTGGGGCGGGGAACCGACACCCCGTTTCAGATTATTGGTGCGCCATGGTTTCGCGCGAGGGAAGTCGCCGCCTATCTAAACCAACTCAAAGTGCCGGGCGTCAGCTTTGTGCCGCGCAAATTCCGGCCAACAGCCGCGCTTTTCAAAGGCGAGGAGTGCCAGGGTGTGGACATTCAACTTCTCAATCGAGCGGTGATTGATCCGGTCCTGGTGGGAATGGAGCTTCTGGCGGCCATCATGAAATTTCACCCGGGCAAAGTGGAACCGACGATGCGTTTGATTGGAAGCGATGATCTGCTGGTGAAATTGCAAGCAGGAAAGACCGGCCGGCAGATTCTGGACGACACACGGCCGCAGTTGGAACAGTTTAAGAGGTTACGAGCGAAATATTTGATTTACCAATGAGGTGGGGTATGGACCTTTCAACGCGCCTGGTCATTGCCGTTCTATTTGCGGCCACTGTTGTTTCCGCCCAGTTAACAACCGGCTCCGTTACAGGTACGGTTACCGATTCCTCAAACGCTGCAGTCCGAAATGCCAAGGTTATATTGACTAACTCCGGCACCGGTGTGGCACATCAAGCGGCCTCAGACGATTCGGGCAATTTCCGTTTTCTCCAGCTCCCGGTCGGCACTTACAACTTAGACGTAAATAGTGCGGGGTTCAAGGCGTTCCGGCGCGACGGCATTATTGTAGAGACGGACCGTTCGCTCGCTGTCCCTGTAAACCTCCAGATCGGAAGCGTAAATGAGACCGTCGTCGTAAGTGCCGGCACGCCACTGTTGGATCCCAACACATCTTCGCTCGGTACCGTGATGGACCAGAAGAAGGTGGAAGATCTACCTTTGAACGGACGTAATCCGATGAATCTGGCAAACCTGATTCCGACGGTGCGCGGGATTGGAGGCTTCGGCGGGCTGGTTACATCTACCTGGGGGATGTCGGCTGTGACGATCGGTGGAAGTTCTCCACTTTCCAACGGATACCTCGTGGATGGGATCGCAAATGACAAGATGATTGACGCGGGGGCATCC
Organism: Bryobacterales bacterium; assembly: GCA_025462965.1. Classification (GTDB taxonomy): domain Bacteria; phylum Acidobacteriota; class Terriglobia; order Bryobacterales; family Bryobacteraceae; genus JALYXI01. The sequence goes on along the minus strand of JAOAPQ010000723.1, from coordinate 7,988 downwards.
ACCCTTCTGCCTGTGGAATCGACGGAGGAGTTCAAAGTGCTGACGAACAACATGTCGGCGGAGTTTGGAAGAACGGGCGGCGGCATCATCAGCGTAATCAGCAAATCCGGTACAAATCAGTTTCATGGCAGCCTGTTCGAATATCTGCGTAATGCCGCGATTAATGCCAACGAGTTCTTCGCAAATAAAGCTGGTGTGCCGGTCTTGCCTTTTGTATTCAACCAGTTTGGCGGGTCGGTAGGCGGACCGATCAAGAAGGACAAGCTGTTCTTCTTTTTCAATTATGAAGGCGTGCGTGAGAGCATCACGACGGACAGTGTGGTGACCTCGCCTACGCTCTTACAGCGTGCGGGTGATTTCTCTCAGACGTTTACTTCTACCGGTGCTCTGATCACCATTTACGACCCGACCACTACGCGACCCGATCCTGCTCACCCCGGCAGTTACATGCGCGACCCATTCCCCGGCAACGTCATTCCGCCGAATCGCTTGAATAATGTCGCTACAAACGTATTGAAATACTATCCACTGCCGAACCAGCCTGGGCTGGCGGGAAGCCAGGCCCAGAACCTCTTCATGGTGGGTAGTAAGTTACTCAACAACGATACCTACACCGGTAAGGTTGATTACAACATCAACGCACAGAGACGAATCTCCGGACGATATACATCGGACGATCTGCATTGGAACCAACCGAATTACTTTCACAATGCTGCGGACGTGGATGGCCGGGCCGTTCTGATTCCGCACCACAGCGGTTCGGTCAGTTACACAGATAGTCTTTCACCCAGCCTTTTGTTGGACGCCAAGGCGGGTGTGAACCGTGAGAACGAACATTATTATAGTCCGTCTCAGGGTATCGACATCACTACTCTCGGTTTCCCCTCGTCGCTAGCCCAACAAGCACAACATGGCTATGCCAAAGGGCCCGGGTTTCCTCGTTTCACAGTCACGGATGCGACCGCTTTCGGCAGGCCGGACAACCTGGGTAACCCCTCGTCCACCAGCAGCGCCAGTCTGGCTGTTACCAAAATTCTAGGGGGCCAAACGTTAAAGGCAGGATATGAATATCGGAACTATCGCAGGAATGATTGGGGTACTTCTTCCCCCTATGGTTCCTATACGTTCACGAGGGGCTTCACGCAGGGGCCGAATCCACTGCAGGCGAGCACTAATGCGGGTTATGGAGTCGCCTCACTGCTGCTGGGAGATCCATCGAGTGCCAGCGCCGGATACACAACCGACAATACGAAGACTTTCGGTTACGAGGCCTTGTTCCTGCAAGATGACTGGAAAGTGACGCGACGGCTGGTGCTGAACCTGGGATTGCGGTGGGAGTATGAAACCGCAGTTCATGACCGCTACAACGTGCTTAGTAATTTTGACCCGAATGTGGCGTCACCGCTTGTTGTCCCCGGTTTGCAGCTTAAGGGTGGCTTGGCTTTCCCTGGTAAGAACGGACTGCCCGACGGATTGATCGATCCGAGTTTCAAAAACTTCGGACCGCGCGTTGGCTTCGCTTACCAGGCAACAGACAATATCGTGCTGCGAGGCGGGTACGGAATCATGTATGTGCCAACGCTCGGTGCCGCGTATCCATCGACCGGCTTTACGATCACGACTCCCATGACGACCACCATCGACGGTGGTTTGACTCCCTATAATAATTTGAGCAATCCCTTCCCCACTGGCATTCAAACACCCACCGGAAGCAGCCTTGGCGCGGGCACGGGTATTGGAACTCCGATCTCCGGCGAGTTGCGCAACGCTCATCGAGGGTATGTGCAGGAGTGGAACTACACGGTGCAGTATCAACCTAAGGCGAACTGGCTGGTGGAGGCGGCGTGGGTGGGGAATCACGGCGTCGGCCTGCAGATGTACAGCGTGCCCATGGACATACTTTCGAGCTCGAACTTCGCGTTGGGCACGGCGCTTCAACAATCCGTGGCCAATCCGTTCTACGGAATCATCCCGACAGGACCGTTGAGCGCTGCCACGATTACTCGGTCTCAACTGCTACTGCCTTATCCGCAGTTCACCAGCGTTGATGGAGGATATCAGTTCCGGGGCGCCTCGACCTACAATGCGCTAGCACTGAAATTAGAGAAGAGATTCTCGATGGGATTTTCGCTTCTGGCTTCTTACACGTTTTCGAAGATGCTGGATCTGGGTGACAATACGTTGCAAGCCCGGCCTGGGGAGGCGATCGGCACCGGTGTACAGAACTGGAACAATTTAGGAGCGGAAAAATCGCTAAGCCTGGTCAACGTTCCGCAACGCGTTGTGTTGACCGCTCTATGGAGTATCCCAACTGGCAACTTGCAAAATCGCATACTGAAATCAACGCTCGGTGGATGGCAGTTAAACGCGATCAGTACTTTGCAGTCGGGTACGCCGATTGCGCTCGCGGCTTCTACTACCGGCGGCGGCAATCGTCCGAACGTCGTGCCCGGTGTGAAGGACAGTGCAGATCACCAGAGCTTGGCGCAGTGGTTCAATATCGCCGCGTTCAGCACTCCGGCGGCTTACACGTTCGGCAATGTCTCCCGCACTCTGCCGGATGTGCTTGGACCGGGCCTGGTGAACGTGGATCTTTCGGTGTTGCGAACATTCCCGATAAAGGAGCATTACCGGCTGCAGTTTAGAGCGGAGGCGTTTAATTTGAACAATACCCCTCAATTCGCTAATCCGGGGAACGCGATTAACTCGAATACATTTGGCGTAGTGACGTCGACTCTGAACCAACCACGTGTGCTGCAGTTCGCCTTGCGGGTTGATTTCTGAGATGAGGTGCGGACCGGCTGTTTTGGCTCTGTTTGTGGCGGCAACTGCTCACGCCGGTGGGGGTAGGAAGTTGAGGAACGCCACCGCCGACCAGGATGCTCGGTTTCGCACTGCTTTCGACGTGGTGAACGGATGGATTCAGCAGGGCGCCTTTCCTGGAGCCGTTCTTGCTGTAGGGCAACATGGATCGCTGGTTGCGCTGAAAGCGTTCGGACACACGGAGTATGTGCCCGGCGCGCCGCCAATGGCTGTTGACGAGATATTTGATCTGGCGTCACTTTCAAAAGTAATTGGCACGACCAGCGCCGCCGCGTATCTGTACGATCGCGGCAGACTGGAACTGGACACGCGTGTCGTAGATTATGTTCCGGAGTTTGCCGGAACACAGGAACACGATCGCGTGACGATCCGGGAACTGCTGACCCACAGTTCAGGGATCCCTACACCTCGACTGTTCTACAAATTTGCGAACGACAAAGACGGCATTTTAAGACAGATCTATACAGTTCCCCTGGCGTCGCCGCCGGGCACTCAATTTGTTTATCGAGACCCCAATTTTATTCTTCTCGGAGACATTGTCGAACGAGTGAGCGGTAAGAAGTTGAACGAGATCCTGCAAAGGCACGTGTTCGGCCCACTCGGTATGAGGAGCACGGAGTATAGGCCGTCCGCGAACCTGATAAGCCGAACAGCCCCCACGGAAATTGACGACATTCTAAGGCATCACCTGGTACGCGGCGAAGTTCACGATGAGAATTGCTTGACCATGGGCGGGGTGTGCGGTCATGCGGGCCTTTTTTCATCGGCAGGCGACCTTGCGATCTACGCTCAAATGATGCTGAATGGCGGTCAATATCGCCACAGACGCATTTTTCAAAAAAGCACCGTTGACTTATTTACCAGGCGACAAAACATACCTGACGGGAGCAGTCGTGCGTTAGGGTGGGACACTCCGGCGTCAAAATCTTTTGCCGGCAGTTTGGCTTCGTCTCGCGCGATTCTTCACACTGGTTTCACTGGAACATCCATCTACGTCGATTTCGAACGCGAAGCCTTCATCGTGCTGCTCACCAACCGGGTGAACCCAACGCGAGACAATAACAAGATCAATGAAGCCCGCCCCGATATTCATACGGCCGTGATAGTCGCCTTCCGAGACCCTCAATGATCCTGCACATTGAGCGGACGAATTCCGATGTGGGTCTGCATGTTGCTTGACCTTCACCAAGATTAGTGTTTACGGTCGGCCGTACCGCCCCGTCCTCGATAAAGGGAACCGCGTTAATCTTCAATACAATCGATCTCGTGACTAAAGCTTCCGATCACTAGCATGCCCGCCCAAGAGTCGGGTGGGTGCAAGTCTCAACCATCGGTCGGGAAAGACCACGGCGGATGTTCCGCCACCACTTCCTCCCGTGCTGCCCCTTCGTTCCGCCCTGCAGGTGCTTCGTGGTCTCTGTAACTCGATCGGCCCTGGGCCCCATGGTCCTGATGCTTGAGGTGCTAGCGGGAGCAATCTCGTGGGGGTTCAAGTCCCCCTCTCCGCACCAAATATCCGACTTTCGTATCAATAAGATACGGAAGCCAGTTTCTTTGTGCCCAAAACGTGCCCAAAACGGCCAGCGCGTCCCATCTATCACGTGCCAGCACAAGACAGGCTTTGCAATGTGCAATACCGTGTGCGCGGGAGATCAAGATTTCAATGTTTGATCGCGAACTTGACAGTCTCCACACGAAGCGGGAAGCCCAGTCAATCGTTCGGCGGGATCCGATCAGCCCGCTCGCGCCGCCCGCCACGGTTCGGCTCAATCCGGCGTTCGCCATAGGCAATATGAGCGCGTTGTTTCGAGCCGGTCATCCGCTGGCTTACGTCAACGCGCATCTGCTCGGACTGCCTCCGGCTGAATGTCAACACCCCCATGAGCGCGTCCTTCTTTTCTTTCGGTCCCCAGTGAGCGCTCATGATCCCGGTGACAGTGTGCGCGTTACCGGCAAGAAGCAGGTGGCCCACCTCGTGGGTTATGGCTGCGCCCAGCAGGGGCGGCACCGGACAGAGGTCTTGTTTCGCGAAGACGCCGACTCGTTCGGCAAAAACATAAGCGTCAACTGGAAAGGTACCGTTGGAAGTGGGCACTGACATCCCCAGCATTGTCGTTGCGGCGGCGAGCTTGCGCGCCATTTCCTCGGGCAGGAGCCGGACGTATAGGTGAGTCACACCGCCTGTGGAGGCGGCGCACTTGCTCATCGCAGTCCCCGCCGGAGAGAACCGGCAATTGCTCCACTGTGTCCGAAGACCCGCTTCATGGAGGATTCGGCCCGCGAAAGCCTCCGCTTCGGCTAGTTCACCTGGGTCGATTCCGGCATAGTCGTAAACATGAATGGTCATTTCGAGGTTCGCGCCCGCCTGGCCGTATGCATAGGTACAGGCTACGAGAAAGCGGAGGCATGTTTTGAGGAGTTGTCGAGGTCGCATAGGACCTCGACTTTGGCCCATAAGCGCTTACCATTCCATGGACGGACGGTGTTCTGCCGCCAATCTGCCGTGGGGGGCGACCTGACCCGCTAAGTCCTTTGCCAGCTTGGGCTAGTGACTGCCTCTGAACTCGTGTCCAGAACGCGTCAAGGCGTACAATGGCCGTGTCACGGTCGAATTCAGGAACTATGGAGAATCGGAGCCGCCACCTTTTTCGCTTCGGAACATTCGAAGCCGATTCCGTGACGGGCGACTTGCGCCGGGCTGGCCGTCCGGTCGGTTTGCAAGAGCAGCCCTTTCGTCTGTTGCTGGCACTGCTCGATCGTCCGGCCGAAATCGTGACACGAGCCGAGCTTCGCGAGAAACTCTGGGGTGAGACTCACGTCGACTTCGAAGAAGGCCTCAACACGGCGGTCCGAAAGCTGAGGGACGCGCTCGGCGATTCGGCGTCGAACCCACGCTTCATCGAGACCCTGCCGCGCAGGGGCTATCGATTCATCGCGCCAGTGGAGAACGTAGCAGATCCGGCACTAGTGCCCGAGGCGTTGAAACCGGTTCGGGCGCGGTCCTGGTTGCTGCTCCTTCTTGGCGGCAGTGTCGTGACGATCGCGGGGGCCGCGATCTTGGTTTACTGGTTCTGGTTTCGCGAGAAGCAGGAATGGACGTCATCCCACCCGACGCAACTCACGCGCGACTCGGGCATGACCTCAGAGCCCGTAATCTCGCGGGACGGCAAGTTGCTGAGCTACACCTCCGACCGCGCAGGACAGGGTAACGCCGACATCTGGATGCAACTCATCGCGGGAGGTGAACCGCGCCGTCTCACTGACGATCCAGCCAATGATCATGAACCGGACATTTCGCCCGACGGAAGCACGATCATCTTTCGATCTGAGCGCGATCCGCCTGGAATCTACGCGGTCCCGGCGCTTGGCGGCAAAGCAAGGCTGATCATTCGCGATGGGCATGTGCCCCGTTACTCTCCAGATGGCTCGCGAATCGCCTATTCTGTGGGGCACTACGGCTCCGGCGGCTTCTCCGGAAGCTTGCGCATATACGAATTCGGAACGGGATCTACGAAGCACGCAGCTCAAGATCGTTATGTGGGGGGCCCCGTTGCCTGGTCGCGCGACGGATCCACGTTGATATTCGCGGGATGGAACAATCTGCAACTGCGGCCTCTTCACCTCTGGTCGTGTTCACCCAATGGCGGCATATCAACCCAACTCACTGTCGAACCGGTCTCGGAAGACCGGTCAGTTTTCGGTCAGGTCAGCACGGTGTCGGTAGCTTGGCTGAACGACCGGATCTTTGTCTCCAGGCGACAAGGCGACTCGGCAAATGTGTGGGCAGGAACAGTCGCGACCGGAACGCAACGGCTGGTGGGAGGATTGAGACGACTCACGTTCGGAACAGGAAACGAAGTGATGCCGTCGGTGTCATCCGGAGGGCGACTTGTCTTCGCAAACCACACGTATGCCGCGGGGATTTGGGAAGCGACTCCCGGCAAGGACGCAACGGCCGCAGCGATGCATGCGATTACTCACGATGGCGCCATAAACTATAAGCCCTCCGTCTCCGCGGACGGCTCCAAGTTAGTCTACGTCTCCAACCGCACGGGCAACTTCGAAGTTTGGATTAAGGATCTTCTCCACGGCAACGAGGTGGCTCTCACACACACCGCCGTGCAAGAGAATTCCGCGGCGATCTCGCGCGACGGAACCAAGGTTGCCTACTCCGACGGCATGACAATCTGGCTCGGCGCTGTCAGCGGCGGCGCGCCACGGCTGCTCTGTGAACGATGCGGCAGACCAGACGACTGGTCTCCGGATGGGAAGGTCATAACAGCGGGGGGCCCACGGATGTACACGAACGGGATCAGTTCCGTCGATCCCGCGACCTCGAAGTCTATCGAGATCGCAAATCACGGCATCCTGGGTACAACAGCGCCGCACCTGTCCCCGGACGGCAAATGGCTGACCTTTCACACTGCTGAAAACAGCACTACGGCAAAGCTAACGTTATCATCGAAACGGCAAGTATTCGTCGCGCCTTACAACGGTTATCCGGTTCCACTGGCAAACTGGATCCCCATCACAGATGGCGAGGCTCTCGACCGCGAAGCCCGATGGTCTTCAGACGGCAATCAGATCTATTTTCTTTCCGACCGCGACGGGTTCCGCTGCATCTGGAAGCGGAACTTGAACCCTGCAACGAAACAGCCTTCCGGGCCAATCCACCCCGTATTGCACCTCCACAATTCTCACCTTTCGCTGCTGCACATACCGGACACCGGGAACGTCAGTATTTGTCCCGTCGAGAACAAGCTGATATTCGCGATGGGCGAACTTAGCAGTAACCTATGGATGACGGATCTGACCCATTAGCCTCGGTCGGGAACAAGTCCCCCTCTCCGCACCATGTTTTAAAGGACTTACGCGTTTGGGTCCGGATCTTATTTAACTAGCGAGTTTGATTTTGGACCTTATGGACGCCACGAGGATCGTTCCACCTCCTTCATAAGAACACTCCAACTCGCGTTCACCTAGTGGGAACATGTGCGCCATGCTCTGAGGTGGATGCCTCACTCGTCAAGTCAGGAGATATTCCTTTCCGCGTCGGCATCGATTTCGCCACCGAGTTCAGTCTCCAGTTCCGCAACGGTCGGCAAACGTCCCCTTTTTTGAGAACGCTTCGGCGAACCGGTATTCTGATACCCCATTGGAGGTTG
>JAOAPQ010000718.1 GCA_025462965.1 Bryobacterales bacterium | reverse complement strand
AGGACTTTCCGCAGCGAGCACGCGAGCGAAAGCCTCATAGTGTGAGTCATCAACTATGGCGCGGCCGTCATACTGGCCGGCGAAGACGGCACGGGCCTTGAGAATCTGACAGGCTTTCTGAGCTTCGGCGGTTCGGACGGCGGCACAACGGTTCAGGCTCGCTGCGCCGCAGAACCCCTCGCCGCGATTCAGGTAAAGCAGAGCCACCTCGTGACCCAGGTCGGTGTAGCGTGCAATCGTTCCGGCGCAGCCGCATTCAGGGTCGCCCGGATGACCGCCGGCGACGACTATCTTGAGTTGCCTGGAGGTTTCAGCGAGTAAGGGCAGAGCGGTAGTGGAAGCGAGAAGCCTTCGGCGCGAGATAGACACGCAGGAGATTGTAATACGGTGGGCGGAAGTGGACGCTTCAGGATGGTCTCTTCTTCTCCTGCACGTTGGCCGCAGGCGCTCTGCCTTGGCGTGCTGCCGGTTTCCTGGCTGTACTCAGGCTCTCCTTTAGAGCAGTCATGATATCAATAACAGGCGGATTCTGCGGACTTGCTGTCACGTTAACCGCGCCAGTTTCAACTTTCGCCGAGATCGCTCCCCGCAGTCGCTCCCGGAACTTGTCTTTGAGCTTCGCCGGCTCGAACTTCGCTGCCAGCGCATCCGCCAGTTTTACAGCGAGCTCCATTTCTTTTGCCGAGACCAAGTTGGAATCGGCACGGAATGCATTCTCGCGCTTCACTTCATCCTCGTAAAATAACGTGTGCGCGATAATGCCTTCCTGCCCTGGCCTCAGAATCATCGTCTGGTCCCGGCGGTGCATTACCAACTCCGCGATCGCCGCATAGCCAGTCTTCTTCAGTGCCTCAAAGAGTAAAGCATAAGGCTTCTCGCCACCCTTATCGGCCGCGACGTAGTATGAGCTCTCCAGGTAGATGGGATCTACATCATCGAACCGGACGAACTCGACAATTTGCATGTCATGGGACGTTTGGGGGCTGATCTTTTCCAGTTCCTCAGGTTCGAACGCTACGTACTTGTCTTTCTCGAACTCGAACCCCCGGACCACTTCGGAGGAGGGCAGGCCCTGATTTAGTGAATGCGTACCCCGATCCATAGATCCGATCTCTTCGGAAATCTGCGGTAAAGTACCCCCTCGTGCTGCTTGCCTTTTAGCCGCCACCAGCGACGGGCCGCTTGCCCTCTCTTTCTCCCGCGGAATTTGTTCCGTTTCTGCCCCAACGTTCACCGGCACGAATACTTGCCGGACCCTCGCCCCGGTTCGACGTTCCAGACGATGCATGTGGATCTTCTCCGCTCGTGCCGCCCGAAACAGCTTGATCGGTATCGAAACCAGCCCGAAGGTCAGGTGTCCTTTCCAGATTGTGGAGGCCATGTCCTCGCCTGAGCACGTAAATCGCCAGCGGCGTTTACTAGCGAGGATCAGCCGTTTGGCGATAATGGAGTTGACCGCGTCAAAAAAATGTCCCTGATCAAGAGGGAAAACCGTCTGACGGATATCCTTGGTGTGAAGGCGGACTTGTCTGGCCGAATCATGCTGCGTCCCGAGGCGCTCGAAAGAGTGCAACGCGAGTCGACCCTTGTCTTTTAGTCCACCGGCCCAGCGCTTATTCAGAGACATCTTGGACGCGATTAAGATGATCGAGCAATTCACGTCCGCGATGGATATCGGGGGGTTCCGCTCGTACCCGATGGCCGGCCTCCAGTGGGAACCTGGAAAGTTACACCTGTGAACGCTGCGACAGATTGTTCGAATCCTGGTAAGTTGGCAGGCGTCGTTTGTATTGCGTTGTTTTGGTCGCTCCTGGAAAGCTGTACCAGACCAGCTGTTCAGCAACCGATTACGTTAACTTTTTTGGACCAGGAGTGGACCACCACGACGTTTAACAGCGAGGAGCGCGAGCGGGAGTTACGGGAATTCAAAAGGAAAACAGGAATTCAGGTCAAACTCCTTCCGTCTCCGGAGTCGACTCGGGAGCAACTGGCTTTGTGGAGAGAGGTACTCCGGACAGGCGCCTCAGGTCCCGACGTGTACACGGTCGATGTGATTTGGCCGAGCATTCTGAATGAAAATTTTTTGGATCTGAAGCCGTATTTCGCCAACGAAGCCTCCGGCGCGTTTCCGTCCATAACCGCCGCCTATACCGTGGATAACAAACTGGTGGCCGTGCCGTATGATGCCAATCTCGGGATGCTGTATTACCGCACCGACCTTCTGGGTCAGTACGGATATCGCGCTCCGCCCCAAACCTGGGACGAACTGGAGAGCATGGCTGCGCGGATCCAGGCGGGCGAACGGGCCAAAGGCAAAAAAGACTTTTGGGGCTTCGTGTGGCAAGGGGCAGCCACGGAAGCGTTGACCTGCAACGCACTGGAATGGCAGGCTTCAGAAGGCGGCGGACAGATCATTGAGCAGGACCAGACGATCAGCGTGAATAATCCGCAGGCGATCCAAGCTTGGCAGAGGGCTGCGGGCTGGGTTGGATCCATCTCACCACCCAGTGTGGTGGGTTATAAAGAATGGGACGCGCTAAACGTTTGGGTCGCAGGAAACGCAGCGTTCATGCGGAATTGGACGTTAGGTTACGTTGACAGCCAGGCGCCACGGTCTTTAGTCCGCAATAAGTTCGATATCGGCCCACTGCCCGGCGGCAAGGCACGCCGGGTGACCACTCTGGGAGGGAATGGCCTGGCGATTTCCCGGTTCTCGGCCCATCCTCGTGAAGCTTTAGCCCTGGTCCGGTATTTCACCAGCAGAGACGTGCAGGTAAGGAGGTCCAAAGTGTTCCTGGAGTTGCCAACCCGGCCGGAACTCTACGAACAGCATGAGGTCCTTGAACCGAATCCCCACTTTGCGGCGCTGGGTCAAGCGTTGCGGACCGACCTGGTTTCCCGTCCTTCGACCGTCACCGGAAAAAAATACGAGGACGTGGCGAAAGTCTATATACAGGCAATTCACTCCGTGCTCACTGGCGAGAAGAGCGCGCCGGAAGCAGCCTCATCCCTGGAGAAGCAGTTGGTTCTGATTACGGGTTTTCGGAAGGCACCTCCTCCAGGAACGAACAGAGCCGCCCCGAATAGAAGCCCTGAACCGACCCGCTAACCGCGCCGCGCCCTCCTTCGCCTCAAGTTCGTCCGCAACTTTGAAAGGATGTAAAGTGGATTCGAGACCAGCGATGGCGTCGCGCGGAATAATTTGGGCGTTGGATGGAAGTTATTGAGGAGGAAACTCTTCATGCACGTGTTTGAATTCGGAACAAGGCGCTGGCCCTCGAGATGGAGCGCGGGATTATACTCGGATTCTTGGCGGACAGAATCATGTCTCATTTTACGGCCTTCAGGTGTTGCGCCAGCGCATCCCACGGGAGAAGTCATGCTGGCTCGATAAGAGAGATCATTTCGCTCAACCCGGAGAAGGCCAATGAAGGCCGCAGCAAGACTCCTAGGGTGATCGCAAAGGGAATGCGTGAGTTGTCACACTCTGGGACGGTGGCTTACGCCCTTTGTATTCTGCCGCTTTCGTTACTTATGCAAGCCTGTACCGAGCCATCTGCTCATGAGCCGGTTACTTTGACTCTTCTGGAAGAGTGGACGCAGATGACATTCAGCCAGGGGCGCCACGACGAGTTAGAACAATTCACTCGGGAAACAGGAATCCGAGTCAAGCTACTTCCTTCTCCGGAGTCTGCGCGCGAAAAGCTGGCTTTGTGGCAAGACTTGCTCCGGACAGGTGTCCGGGATCCTGACGTGTACGGCATCGATGTGATCTGGCCGCGGATTCTGA
>JAOAPQ010000711.1 GCA_025462965.1 Bryobacterales bacterium | reverse complement strand
CGAGGGGAGCCAGCGCTGGAAAATTGTGGAGGAGAGGGGAACTCGGGAAGACAATCCCTTCGTCCATCGACCGGAGAAACTGGTGACACTGAGTGACTCGGCGCTTCATAGCTTGCCGTGGCGCCAGAGGTTGTTGACCACAGCCGTTGAGAAGACCTATGGCTCGGTGCCGTTCGGATCCGACAGCAATCCTTGCCACATGAGGAATTGGTTCGAATGCCTCCGCAGCCGTAAGCAGCCGAACGCTACGGTCGAGGATGGCTTTGCGCATTCGGTGGCGGTGATTATGGCCGCACGGTCACAGCAGGAAGGAAAGAAGCTCTACTGGGATTCCCGCACCGAACAGATCCTGGATCATCCACCGGAGGCCTGAGGCACTAATCCGGATGCTTACGAGGGAAGACTGCTCGAAGCAGCGGAGGCGCGGCGAGCGTAGTTACCACCGACATCGCCACGACGATGCCGTAGAGATTGTGCGGGATTACGCCCATGGCAGCGCCGATCTGCGCCACCACCATGCCGACTTCGCCTCTTGGAATCATCCCGACTCCCACACGCAGCGCGTCGGTGCGCCCCATGCTCAACGCCCCGAGTCCACATCCCGCCAGCTTCGATACAATGGCGCCGGCGATGATCAGGGACGCGAGCAGGAGTGTCGAGGTGTCCCGAAATATTGCGAGATCGAGCCTCATGCCAATGCCCGCGAGGAAAAAAGGCAGGAATACTTCGGTGACGCCGCCGGTCATATCGTGAACGCGTCGCTCCACGCTTTCCGACATCGCCATGCCTGCCAGAAAAGCGCCGACAATGGGGGCTACGCCCGCGAAAACGGCCAGGACGGAAAGCGCGAAAAGCACGACCATGGCGAGGGCGAATTCGGTTTCGGAAATTCTTAGACGTGGAGAGAGATGCCGCAGTATCCGCTGCATCACCGGAGTGCCCCAGTGCAGGGTGAGCATGGTGAAGCCGATCGCGACAACGGCGGTGAACAGGAGTTCGAACGGGCGGACGGCGCCGCGGGCAAAGCTCGTAACCAGTGCGAGCGCCAGCAAGCCGAGAATGTCGTCGTATACAGCGGCAGCGAGGATTACCTGCGCGGCAGGCATATGTAACGCGCCTTGTTCCGCCAGAGCCTTGGCCGTGATTCCCACGCTTGTGGCGACCATGGCGACGCCGATGAAACAGCTCTCGACGAAAGAGGCTCTCCAGAGGAGCATGATTCCGGCGCCGGTGAGAAAAGGCAGGATGACACCGCAGACGGCGACCAATGAGGCTAGTTTTCCCGCGCGCCTGAAGCTGGAAGGCCGCACTTCCAGGCCGACGCGGAACAGCAGAAAGATCAGCCCCAGATCGGAAAACGCCGAGAGGATGGTGTTCGGCTCAAGCCAATGCAGCACTTGCGGGCCGACCAGTACTCCGGCCACGATTTCACCGACGATGCCAGGGAGCCGAAGCCGCTCGAAGATTTCGGCCATCAACTTGGCGACGCCGAAGATGATGAGCAGGGAAAGCGGGATTGTAAGCGGGGATTCGACCGGCACCGAGAGACCGTTCCCACCAGTTTAGCCGCCGGCGTGAAGAAATAGAGTAAGCTCGTCAGGAATGAACCGTAGAAGATTCCTTGCCGCCGCGGGCGCGTCCGCGGGCATTGGGGCGATCAGCGCGGCACCCGCGCCGGCGCTTCGCATCATCGACACGCACACGCATTTCTACGATCCTACCCGGCCCGGGGGCACTCCGTGGCCGCCGAAAGAGGAGAAGATCCTGTACCGTCCCGTGCTGCCCGCCGAGTACATCCGCATGACCAAACCGCTGGGCGTCGTTGGGACGATCGAGGTGGAGGCGAGCCCGCTGGTGGAGGACAACCAGTGGGTGCTTGATCTCGCGGCGAAGAATCCGATTCTGGTCGGGACGGTTGGAGACCTGGAGCCGGGCAAGCCAGATTTCGGGAAGCATCTGGAACGCTTCCATAAGAACCCGCTGTTCCGGGGAATCCGGCTCGGAACCATCTGGGGCAGATATGTGGCGAGAGATGTCGCGAATCCGGGTTACATTCCCGACCTCAAACTGCTCGCGCAGGCGGATCTGGAGATCGATGTCGTGGGAGATGGAGACCTTTCGATCCTTCCGGCGATCCTGAAGATTACGGACCAGATCCCGACGTTACGCGTGGTGATCGATCACCTGCCTTTCGATCCGCCGAAGGAAAAGAAGGCGCGTGACGGTTACGAGCGCACGATGCGCGAGGTGGCGAGCCGCCCGCACATCTATGCCAAGATCTCCAATGTCCTGAGAAAGGTGGATGGACGCGTGCCGGACGATGTGGATTATTACCGGCCCGGCCTGGATGAATTGTGGGGACTGTTCGGACCGGACCGTGTGGTGTATGGAAGCAACTGGCCGGTCAGCGACCGGATCGCGCCATTCGCGGTAGCGCTGAAAGTAGTGCGGGAATACTTTCAAGCCAAGGGACCCGACGCTACGGAGAAGTACTTCTGGAAGAATTCGAAATCGGCATATCGGTGGGTGGGAACGGTATAACTGGATTGTGGCGATGCTTGTAATCGGTTCCCGCGGATCCCCCCTTGCGTTGTGGCAGGCGAATCACGTTCAGGCGTTGCTTGCCGCGCGCGGCATCGAGAGCACGATCGAGGTGATCCGCACGAGCGGCGACAAGCTGGCGACGGCTTCGATTTCCGTTGTTGGGACAAAGGGTCTGTTCACGAAGGAGATCGAAGACGCGATGCTCGAGGGCCGCGTGCATCTCGCGGTGCATAGCCTGAAGGACCTTACGACGGAATTACCAGAGGGACTATGCCTGGCGGCCAGCCCGGCGCGGGAGAATCCGCATGACGCAATCGCCGGACGGACCTTGGAGGAATTGGAGAAAGGCGCGCGCGTCGGGACGAGTTCCATCCGCCGGGCCGCTCAGTTGCGGCGGCTGCGGCCGGACCTCGCGATATTGCCGATCCGTGGCAATGTCGATACGCGCCTCCGGAAGCTGGATGCGGGCGAGTACGATTCGATAGTCCTGGCGGCCGCGGGGCTGAAACGGCTCGGGCTGGGGAACCGGATTGTGGAGGAGCTGTCATTCGAGGACATGTGCCCGGCGCCGGGCCAGGGAGCACTCGGAATTGAAACCGGTCCGGACGGCCCTGGCTTCGAAGCAGCTCTGACGCTGAATGACGAGCAAACGTGGACGGCAATCACGGCTGAACGGGCGGTACTTGAAGCTTTGGGCGGCGGATGTCAGCTGCCGGCGGGCGCGATCGCTGAGATTGTCGGTGGAACGATAAAGCTCACGGCAGTAGTAGTTGCGCCCGATGGTCACGCACTGGTTCGGGAATGGGGCAGCGGCCCTGTCACGGAAGCCTGCGCATTGGGTCTGGAAGTGGGAGCGCAGCTGCTCTCGAACGGCGGGCGCGAAATCCTGGACGAGGTGTACACCGATTCCCGGTAAGGTTTACCTGGTTGGCGCAGGACCCGGAGATCCGGAGTTGATCACATGTAAAGCGCGCCGGTTGCTGGAACGGGCGGAGTGCGTGCTCTACGACAACCTGGCGGCGCATTCGCTGCTGGACCTCGCGCCTGCCTCGGCCGAAAAGCTATACGTCGGCAAGAAGAAATCGGCGCATGCGTTCTCGCAGGAAGAAATCTGCGCGATGCTGATTGAACGTGCTCGCGCCGGGCGGCTGGTGGTGCGTCTGAAAGGCGGCGATCCTTACCTTTTCGGCCGTGGGGGTGAGGAAGCCGAAGCGCTTTTCGATGCCGGTGTCCCCTTTGAAGTGGTCCCCGGCGTCACTTCGGCCCTTGGGGTGGCTGCGTACTCGGGTATTCCGCTGACCCATCGCGAACACTCGTCGGCAGTGACCTTTATCACCGGACACGATCCGGAGAAGATCGATTGGAACCGGACGACCATATCGGAAACGCTTGTGATCCTCATGGGACTGACTACGTTCGATCAGGTCGCCCAGCGGCTGATCGCGAGCGGGCGGCCACCCGAAACGCCTGCCGTGGCGGTGAGGTGGGGCACGCGGCCCGATCAGGAAACGCTCTCCGGCACATTGGAGACGCTGCCGGGATTGATTCACGAGCGCAACATGAAGCCGCCGGCCACGATCATTGTGGGTGATGTGGGACAGCTCCGCACTAAGCTGGCGTGGTACGAAAAGCTTCCTTTGTTCGGCCGGACGGTTGTTGTGACACGCCCGCGCGAGCAGGCCTCGGGCATCACCGCGCGCTTACGGGATCTGGGCGCGAATGCACTCGAACTGCCGGCCATCGAAATCCGGCCAGCCCTGGACGCGACGGCTCTCGATCACGCGATTGCGGAGCTTTCCGCTTATGACTGGCTGCTGTTCACGAGCGTCAACGGCGTGCGGTTCTTTTTGGAAGCGCTCGACCGATCGGGCTCAGACGTGAGGGCGATCCGGGGCCGCATCTGCGCGATTGGCCCAGCGACCCGCGATGCACTTGCTGCCGTGCACCTGAAGGCCGACCTGATGGGGGAGGAATACGTCGCTGAAAGCCTGCTGGATGCTTTTGCGACGATCGATGTTTCCGGAAGCCGCATGCTGCTGGCGCGGGCCGCGGAGGCGCGGGATATTCTTCCGGCCGGACTTACCGCCCGCGGCGCGCGCGTGGACGTGGTGGAAGCGTACCGGACCGCCGCTCCTGACGAGCTTCCTGGCCACGCGGCGGAAATGCTGGATGCGCTCACGCCGAGCGACTGGGTTACATTCACCAGTTCCTCCACGGTCCGTAACCTGGCTGGAGCCGCAGGCATATCGCGGCTGAGAAGAGTGCGGATCGCGACCATCGGCCCCGTGACCAGCGCGACGGCGCGTGAACTTGGGCTCAGTGTAACGGCGGAAGCAACGACATATACATCGGAGGGCGTGGTGGCGGCCATTCAGGGGATGGCATAATCGAAACGTGAAACACGCGCGGATTCTGCTCATTTCGGCACTGGCTCTGGCCGGTTGCGCGAAGAACATCGACAACAAGGAAGCCGTGCAGGCGGGCGTTCGGAAGTACGTCTCGGGAAAGGGAATCAACGTCGACCAGATGGACGTGAACGTTAACTCCGTCTCCTTCCATGGTTCGCAGGCCGATGCTTCGGTGGCGTTCGTTCCAAAAGGCGGCGGATCCGGTGTCACTGCCAACTATCAACTGGAACGCGTCAGGGACGAGTGGGTCGTAAAGAGCCGCTCGGCCATGAGCACGGCCGATCACGCCCCCGGTACGCAAATTCCGCCGGGCCACGGCAACCCGGACGGTACACTCGGAAGCAAGCCATGAAACAGGTGGCCGTCCTGGGCGGCGGACCCGCCGGCGCGTTCGCCGCGGAACAGCTCGCGTCGGCCGGGATGTCCACCGTGGTGCTGGATGAACATCTCGCCTGGGAAAAACCCTGTGGCGGCGGCCTGACCTATAAAGCTTACAACCAGTATCCGTTTCTTATGGAGAGCGGGAAGCCGAAGAAGATTGTCACGGAAACGCGCATGTCCGCTCCAGGCGCAGGAGAGGTTGCGCTTACGCTCGACCATCCTCTGGTGATCTACTCGCGGATCGATTTGAACCGGATGCTGCTGGAACGCGCGATCGCGGCGGGCGCGCAAGTGGAAAAGACGCGAGTCACCGGTATGCGGCGGCTCAATGAAGGCTGGCGGATCGAGACCAAGACCGGGGCGATGGAGGCCCGCTATTGCGTTCTGGCGACGGGCGCGCGGAATCCTTTGCGGCAGTTCGGGACGTCTTTGACACCCGCGGATACGATGTCAGCGCTCGGCTATTATGTGCCAGGCAATCAGGAACGGATCGACATTCAATTCCTGCCGGAACTGAAAGGGTACATCTGGGTGTTTCCACGCTGCGGGCACCTTTCGGTAGGAATCTGCGGCAAGGGCGAGCCGGCCAGTTCTCTCCGCA
>JAOAPQ010000686.1 GCA_025462965.1 Bryobacterales bacterium | reverse complement strand
TAACGAACATACCGGTGTTCTTCGCGATCAAGGCCCGATCGATCAGGCCGCGCACATCGTCGAAGTCATAGCCGGCAAGCCGCGTGACCAGGTACATCGGAAAATTCGGGTGCCGGAACGGCGCGTCCCTCTGGCCGTAGAAGGGATTCCGGAGGGCGCCTCGCACCGGCCAGTCGAGGCTATGCCTCCGCCCGTACAGCGCAGCTAGTTCGGAATCCACAGAGGCGCGCTCGGCGTTCAGGGCATCATCGGTACCCGCAATTCTCAACGGCACGCCCAGCGTGGTCACAATGTAGAAGATCCTGTCGACCAGACTGTTCTTTTCCAGGAAAGCGTAGATCGGAGCCTCGATGTCTTTGTCGTAGACGGCGCGGCTGATCTCCTCGGTGGCCGGCGTATCGATTGTGCAGACTTGTGCCGGCGGGATCTCGCGTTGCCGGATATAGTGCTGGCCGATCCGGCGCGAGATAAACGACTGCTTGTTGAGCACCAGGAGGACGTTAGCCGCCGTCTGGGCTTCCAGCGAGGCGGCGAGCGTTGTAAGAGTGAGAATGGTCCGGACTATCAGGGCAAGCTCTTTAAGTACGCGGTTATGGCTTCGGCATCCTGCTGCGTCATCGTGTAAGTCGGCATCGGAGGATCGGCCGCGCCCCCGCGCGGATTCTTGCCCGTAACCAGGAAGTTCGTAATTCCTTTGTCGGCCCAGCGTTTAAAGAGCGGGCTCGCGCCCGTGAGATCGGGCGATTTCTTGTGCCAAGTCTTGACTTCGTGCGTCGGTGCGAAATCCAGCTCCGCTCCCTTTAGCCAGCTCGCTTTATCGAGCTCGCCCGAGGCCAAGCGGGGCGTGTGACAATACTGGCACTTGGCGACCTGCTCCACCAGATACTTGCCGCGCGCAAGCGGGTCCGAAGCTTCTTGTCCCATCGAGAGCGGCGCGAACGCCAGAACAAATGCGGCGACCGCCGTGATGTGATTCCGTCCGATCATATTAGATGATGCTATTACGGAACCGGACCAGGCGCAATCGCCGCGTCTGGTAGAATATAGTAGAGCCTTTCCTTGCGTGGGCACCATGCGGGACGACGATGGATTTCGACCAACTACATACCTTTCTCGAGATAGTCAGGTTAAAAAGCTTCTCGAAAGCGGCTCAGACCTGTTACAGGACACAGCCCGCCATCAGTGCGCAGATCCGTCAGCTCGAACAGGAGCTGAAGACGGACCTTTTCGAGCGTTTTGGCAGCCGCATTTCCCTCACCACGGCCGGTAAGATTTTCTCCGAGTACGCCGAACAGATTTTGGATCTGCGCCGCCGCGCACAGGATACGCTCCATGAACTGGAACTGGTGCCGCGCGGCGAACTTGTCATCGCGGCCAACGAAGCCACATGCATCTACGTGCTTCCGGGCGTTTTCTCGGAATACAAGAAACAGTTCCCGGCGGTGCAGTTGCAGGTGAACCGCTCTTTTGGAGCGCGCGTGGTGGAGGCGGTGATGGAGAACATCGCGGATTTCGGTCTGACGCAGATGCCGATCCCGGAGAAGCGCGTGCAGATCGTGGATATCTATCGTGACGAGATCCGGGCGCTGGTTCCGGCTGGCCATCCGCTTGCAGACCAGAGAGCAGTAACATGCGCGCAGTTGGCCCAGTATCCGCTGTTGCTGCCGAAATCGGGCACGACACGGTCGCGCCTGGATCATTGGTTCGAGCCGGTGGAAGATCACATGAACGTCTCGATGGAACTCGATTCGACTGAGATGATGAAGCGCTTCGTGATCGCGGGACTTGGCATTTCGTTCATCGCGGTTTCGAACTGCCGCGAAGAAATAGCCGCGGGCAAAGTACGGGCAATCCCGCTTGCGCCCGAACCGATGGCCCGGAAACTTGGGCTGATTTATCGCAAGGACAAGGCTCTATCTAAAGCGGCTCTCGGCTTCATTCACGTGATGCTGGAGCATTTTGGCCGCACGATGGAGAACACTGTTTCGACGCCGAAAGCGGTTAACGGCTGACGCTAAAATAATGACCTGCCCACACTGCCAGATCGATTACAACCCCGAGGCGTGGGGCGGGTGTCCGCATTGCGGAGATGGTCCCATCATTCTGACCTCAGGCGTCATGAAGACGTCCACGATCCTGATTTCCTCCGGCGCTGGGCACGAGGCGGGCATCTACCGATCGGTTGAAGAGGTTCCGGAGCCTTTGCGGAGAATGCTGGTCAAATCTACGAGCGGCCTGAACTCGGGCACCATCTTCATTGCGGATCAGCGCGGCAAGGAAGAGATCGCGAAAGCTATTCACAACCTGCCGCATCAGGCGCCCGTGAACCCGGAAATGCCGGATGGGCCGCTTCGAGGCTGGCGCTCTCCTTCGGCCCTTGCATTCGGCGCGCTCCTGGCGGTGTTCACAGCCGCGGTCGGCTGGCTGGCGTTCACTCATACCTGGTAATTAAGGATGGAGCTTCCAGTTCGTCTCACAATTTTCGGTGCAAAGCCGGTCAGCTTCGAAAGCGCAGTTGTCGCGCTTGAGCCGAGGAAAATTTCCGTCCGGTCGGCAAGGCCGCTGGGCCTTCGTACGCCGCTCAAGGTGGAAACTCCGGACCAACTCTGGATGGGCGAGGTGGTGGAAGTATACCGCGACGGCCAGTCATGGCTGGCGGTGGTGCAGGTTGTGCACGCTCTTCGCGACATCCCGGATCTGACACGGCTTGCGAACCGCTTCTTGGGGAAGGTCGACCGCTCGGAGACAGAAGCCGAAGGAACACGATTGTCGGCGGCTCCTTAGCCTTACGCTATTCTGGTGGTTCTATGTCCAGAAGAGCGGTAATTTTTGGGAGTTCGGGGCAGCTTGGTCTGGAACTGGCTCGCGACTTACGCCAGCGCGGATACGAGGTCAAAGGGTTCGAGCGTGTTCATCTCGACATCACGGACGCTGCCAAGGTGGAACAGTCCCTGGCGGAGTTCGATCCGGTCGTGGTATTCAACGCCGCTGCCTACAATCAAGTGGATGTGGCGGAGCGCGAACCCGCCGCCGCCTTCGCGGCGAATGCTTTGGGCGTCCGCAACCTGGCGATCGCCTGCCGCCAGACGGATGCGCGGCTGGTACACTTCTCGACCGATTACGTCTTCGATGGAACGCTTGGCCGTCCTTACGAGGAGACTGACGCGACTCGTCCGCTCGGCGCCTACGCGGTTTCCAAGCTGGCGGGTGAACTCTACGCCCAGGCCTACCTGGAGAAGCCGCTGGTGGTGCGGACATCGGGGGTCTTCGGGCCCGGCGGATTGAAAACGAATCGCGGCAATTTCGTCGAGCTGATGCTGCGGCTGGCAGCCGCTGGTCAGCCGATTCGAGTAGTGGAGGACCATGTCGCGTCGCCGACCTATGCGCCTCTGCTGGCATCGCGCACCATCGATCTGGTGGAGCGCGGAGAGAGCGGCATCTTCCACATTGGCGGCGGAACGGCAATCTCCTGGTTTCATTACGCGCGCATGATCTTCAACGCCGCGGGCGTGAATCCCGAGTTGCACCCGACCGACGAGCGCGAATATCGAACAGCGGCGCGCAGACCTAAGTTTTCCGCCCTCGCGAATGTGGGCATAAAAAAAGCGGGCCTTGCGCCAATGCCGCCGCTGGCCGAGGCAGTGAGGGAATACATTGTCCAGCGGAACAAGCTAATTGCTGGAGGGAACTGACTTATGCCGGAACTCCGCAAAGATCCGGTCACCGAACGCTGGGTGATCATCGCGACGGACCGCGCACGGCGGCCTTCGGACTTCGCCCGCGAAAGAGTTCCGCCGCTCACTGAAAGAGTATGCCCGTTGTGCCCTGGCCACGAATCGAAGACGCCTCCGGAAGTCTTCGCGTTCCGCAATGGCGGAGGACCGAACCAGACTGGCTGGACGGTGCGAGTGGCGCCGAACAAGTTTCCCGTGCTGGGCATTGAAGGGGATCTGGACCGGGACGCCGACGGGCTTTACGACAAGATGAACGGGCTTGGGGCGCACGAAGTGATTGTGGAAACGCCGGATCATCAGGCGACGCTTGCGACCATGCCGGAATCGCAGGTCGAGGCGGTTTTGTGGGCTTTCCGCCACCGCGTGCAGGATCTGAAGAATGACCGGCGGCTTCGTTATATTCTGCTGTTCAAGAACCACGGCCCGGCGGCGGGCGCGACTCTCGAACATCCGCATTCCCAGTTGATCGCCCTGCCCGTGGTGCCGAAGAGGGCGCTGGAAGAAATGGAAGGCGCGAAGCGGTATTTCGATTTCAAGGCGCGCTGCATCTTCTGCGATATTGTGCGGCAGGAGTCGAAATCGGGCGTTCGCGTTGTGATGGAATCGGATAAATTCCTCGTGATTGAACCCTATGCATCGCGGTTCCCGTTCGAGACGTGGATCGTGCCGCGCCTGCATCAGTCCCACTTTGAGGACATCGAGGGGCCTTATCTGCAGAATCTGGCATGGGCCCTGCGCTCCACGCTCCGCAAGATGAACAAGGTGCTCGAGAATCAGCCCTACAACTTCGTCATCCAGACCGCGCCGGTGCAGGACGGACCCATGGCGCATTATCACTGGCACATCGAGATCATCCCGAAGCTGACGAGGGTTGCAGGTTTTGAGCTCGCAACGGGTTTCTATATCA
>JAOAPQ010000637.1 GCA_025462965.1 Bryobacterales bacterium | reverse complement strand
GCCTTAAGAGCGCGCAACACCTGGGCATCGCCGGCATACGTCGTCCTGACAATGATTCGGGCGTTGGGAACTCGCTTCGAATGGCGATGATTGCCTCGATGCCGTTCAGGACAGGCATCTGGAGATCCATTAACGTTACATCCGGCTGGTGCAAGCCAAACTTTTCGATCGCCTCCTGTCCGTTGGTGGCTTCCGCGACCAGCTTCATGTCGGATTCAGCGTTGACCAGCGCCGCGATCCCCTCGCGAAGGAGGGATGGTCGTCCACCGAGAGAACTCCGATCATGACTTCGCCGCTTTCTTACGGAATAGCCCAAGAACGATGCGGCCAGGAGATGTCCCGTATGCAATCGACGCGGGGATGCTCAACTCGATCTCCGTGCCTGTTCCGGTGGCAGTCCAAAAGTCCAGCTTCCCGCCAATGCGCTTAGCCCGCTCACGCATTCCAGGCATACCAAAGTGGCCGGCGTGTCCTTCCGCTACGATTCTCGGGTCGACGCCCTTTCCGTCATCCCGGATGCGCAACTGGAACGAACTTCCGCTATACCTGATATCCGCTTCGATATTGCTCGCCTGTGCGTGGCGGAAGGCGTTTCGTACGGCCTCGCGGGCAATCGCGTAGACTTCGTCCCGCAGGATCGGATGCAGTTCCCGCGGCGGGCCCTCCACCACGACGTGGAACTCCGCGGAGTCGTGGGAGGCCAGTTCCTTGCCCAGGGCCGTCACCGCCTGCGCAAGTTCGTTGGTGACCGTTGTCGAGGTGCGTAGACCCTGTATAGCCTGCCGGCCCTCGGCCATGGCCTGCTCCGTGCGTTCGAGGGCGCCGTCGAGAGCTTCCATTGCTTCTTCGGTGCGCCGGGGGAGCATGTTGCGAGCCGCTTGAAAAAGCAACATCAGCCCGTGAAAACTTTGCAGCAACGTGTCATGCAACTCGCGGGAAACTCGCAGGCGCTCGTCAACGCGGCCTTCGAGCCGCGCGTTGAATTCCCGGGCGATCTGATGCAGGCGGTACCGATAGAGCACCCAGAACAATGCCAGAAAGGCAGCGGCGCACGACACCTGGAACCAAAGCGTTTGATAGTACGTTGGGGCGACGGAAAAATCGAGAGAAGCGCCGGCTTCATTCCAGACGCCGCTGTTATTGCACGCTATAACGCTGAAGCGGTAATTCTTAGGCCTCAGATTGGTATAGAACGCCTGGCGGCGATTCCCCGCATCCTGCCATTCGCGATCGTACCCTTCCAGTCTGTAGCGAAACAGCACCTTCTCCGGCGCAACCAGGCTGAGCGCCGTATAGTCGATTTCGAGGTCGCGGACCAGCGCCGGCAGGCGTAAACTCGCCTTTTCGTGGGAGGGGACGTCGGAGGTCTTGTGATTGGCGGTGACCTGCTCGATCCGCACCTGCGGCACAAGCCGGTTAAATGGAAGATGGCGCGGATCGACCACGCTGGCGCCATCCGACGGCAAGAACCATAATCGTCCATCCGCGGACTTGGCGGCGTGCGGTGTGTAGAAATCATAATCTTCAAGAGTCCTGACTCCATCGGAACTGTCTAAACACTTGGCTTGGACGGTCGGTTTCGCGTCCTTATCTCTGTCCACCGCGGCGGCCCACGCGTCCAACTCGGCGCGCGCAATTCGCACTAAGCCGCAGGTCATGTACATCCAGAACGAGTGGTCATTGTCCTCCAGCGTCCAATTAGTCGAATCACAGGGCAACCCGTTCTTGCTCGAAAGCGTGGCGAGGCGGCCGTTCTTCAGCCGACTGAGCCCGCCTTCGGTGGCCGCCCAAAGGGTTCCGTCCGGATCCGAGCGGAGGTCGTTCACTCGGCCCTGGCCCAACCCGTCCGAGGCTGAATAGGTGGCGCGAACCTGGCCGTCAGCGAAATAGACGATGCCGCCCCCATAAAATCCAACCCACGTGCCGCGCCGTGAAGGATCAACGGCGAGAGACAGCGCGATGTCATTATGTCCCAGCCTGGTCCAAGGATACATTTGGACCCTGCCGTCACTTAGCAACTGAATGAGGCCGCGATCCTTGTTGGCGATCCATAGATTACCGGCGCCATCCTCGGTTATGGAATACACTGGCCCGCCGGGGACATTCTTAACAGCGACGAACCGACCATTCTCAAGGTAGCCGAACTCGCGCAGCGTCGACGCCCAGACGCGCCCCTGACTGTCCTGAAACAGAGATCCCGCGTAATTTCCATTGAGCAGCCCGAAGATCGTAATCCGCCCGTTGTTCCATAGGTCTAAACCGCGCCGAGTACTGAGCCAAACGCTGCCATCCCGATCCGCGAGAACCGACACCAAGCTGGCACTCGACAAACCCTGGTTGAAAGAAAGTGTAGGGGCGGCGAACTCGCGAAAACGGTCTAGCCCGCCATGGGTGCCCACCCAAAGACTGCCTTCGCGATCCTCAAAGAGCGCCGAAACGTAATCGCCGGAGAGTCCATCGGCCTGTGCGAAAACATCCGTCCTCCCCCTGTGGACATGCGCCAGGCCCGCGTCTGAAGTTCCGATCCATAGGTTCCCATCGCGATCGCGGAGCAGGCGCGAGACGGTGAAATGCTGCACGGAATTTGGGAGCGGATATGCCTCGATTTTCGTCCCAACGAGTCGCCGCACGCCGGTGCGCGGGCCGAACAAGAGTGCGCCGTCATCGCCTTCAGCCAGACCTTGGATTCCCATGCCCGGCCCCGCCGCCGGATGGAATTCCGGAGGGCCAGGTTTCCATCGCCACAGTCCGTCCCGCACTCCCACCCAGAGATTGCGCTCGCGGTCCTCATACACGCTGCGAATTCCGTTAACAAAACCTCCGTCCTCTCCATAGCACTGGACGCTGCCCTCGTGAATCGCGCACAACTTTGCAGGGGGCGGAAACCCCACGCCGCCGACCCATACCGTGCCCTCACTGTCCTCGAGCATGGGAGCGCGAACCCACTGTCCGGCAAGCTCCGGGTATTGGGTTAGCTTCCCGTCCTTCCAGCTCGCAATGCCTTTCGAGGTGCCGATCCATAGAGTCCCGTCGCGCGCCGCGAGCAAGCTGAAAACGCTGTTGGAAGGCAAATGCTGCCCCTGCGGTGGCTGCCATGGCACAGTCCGGACGCCATCGAAGCGCAGCAGCCCGAATTCCGTCCCCAGCCACAGATAACCGTCCAGCGTCTGCGCAATCGAGCCGATGGTGCCTTTCACAAAGCCGTCCCGGACTTTCCATGCAGTGTGCGCGTACTCGCTGACGTCCAGCGCTGGATTCAACGCCAAGGCACATGGGCAGACTAGTGTGACCAGGCTTAGGACGCAAACGGCTTGTTTTTTCCGAGCGCGGTCCATGTTCGATCTATTATCCTAGAAACGGCAGTTAACCAGTAACTGGGGCCGGTCGGCCGGTGGTCCCGAGTATTCTGCCGCGAAGGAATTGTTGGAAGGCGGCGCTGAGAATCAAGGTCCAGCGGGCGGGTTGAGTCAACTGCTTCGCAGATGCTTTGATTCTCTGAAGAAACCCGCTCACCTTGGTCAGGGCCGAGGCAATCAATGGCGCCTTGGCGTGCGTACTGGTCACCTCAACAGTCACTCGATTACTGTGCCGCGTCTGCCGGGCGATCCCGTACTGTCCAAAAACTGGCGTGCGCGGAGTTGTCAGGCGGCGCGGTCATAGTAATTAAGAACTCCGCCGAGGCGGCTTCGGCATCGAACGAGTCCGTCGTTATCGGTGAGACTGCGATCAGGAACGATGAGTAGATTGCCGATGCCTTGGTGATTTCGCTCGGCGTGATACAACTCAGCAACACAACACCCATATTAGAGATCGTCGTGAAATCTGCTATTCCTGGCATCCATGGCATGGCCGGGCAGTGTGGCTGCATGCCAG
>JAOAPQ010000619.1 GCA_025462965.1 Bryobacterales bacterium | reverse complement strand
CATGCACGTCCATTACGTCGTATTGAATCCCCAGAATTTCGGCCACTCTCTTCGATTCTTCACGCCTTCTCCGCGCCAGAGGCGCACCGCCCTGCACTGGGTGTCCTGCATCGCCATTCGTGGTCGCGACGAATTTGACAGCGTGTCCTTCTTGGGACCAGAGGGCGGCGCATCCGGCGGCTTTGATCTCGCAATCGTCGGGATGTGCACCAAACGCGATGATCCTTAGAGCCGTTCCCTTCTGCGCAAACGCCGCGGAAGAAAGCGCGGCTCCCGCTGTGAGTAAAAATGACCGTCGATTGCTCAATTGGGTTATAGGCCAGCGCAACGGGTTGTTCTCCAAGCCCATAATAGATCCTCTCACCGGCAAGAGTTTCCCCAAAACTCCCTTCCTCGCAACGCAGGGGACCTGACCTCCAATGGTCAGTGGACTTTCACCGTCAGTTCAGGGAGACAGGCAGAATAGCCACGGCCAGCAAAGCCGTAAGGTGACGCAAGACAGAACTGCCGACGGTACATATACCGTGCATTGTGCTTTCCCGAAAATCGTTACGAGTATACACCCGAGGAGCTGTGCGGAGGCAACTTTCTCCCGCCCTGCACTTGCCGCATTGCCTGACCGCTCGCATCCCGCCTCGCCGCTTCTTCATCTTGGATTGATCCAGAAATTCGGCGGGCCTTTGCGGTGTCGCGCAAAGCGGGGAAATTCAAGCCGGCCCCATCGGGTGATTTATCTTGGTGGTTTTGCTGTTGCCGGGGGGGTCGGTTTGCCGTCTATTGTGCCTGGTTCCATCACCTCGGTACGGGTGCCATCGGGATCGAATAGATTCATCTGGCGTTTGCGGTTTGTCCCTGTTTTAATTTCCATGGGCTTGGTCTGAATGGCGCGGGCTGGGTTGGTTTCCAGTTGCGCCTTCGCTTTCTCAATGTCGGGCACTTCCAAACAGATGTGGTGCATCGTTCCCAGACGGGTCAGGTTCGGTTTCTGATCGTAGAGCATGAACTCCAGATAATCCTTGCCATCCGGTACCCTCATGTTCACCCAATCGAGCACCTTGCCCTCTCTGCTGCCGCGCCAAGTTTCCTGCATGCCCAGAATCTCCCCGTAGAACTTCATCGCCTCATCCAACTTGCCTACGGCAATTCCCACGTGGGCGATGCGCGTCGATACTCGCGGGCCATCCATGAACTTACCTTTTTCGCGTACCGTCCAGCTATCGGGTTCGTATTGTACGATCTCGACGAGATGCCCGTCGGGATCGGTAATCATGAAATTGGAATTCTTGATGCGACCCTTGCCCACCTTCTCCGGCACCTTTACGCCCTTCGAAGCCAGGTAGACACGCATCGCCTCTGCATCGTCGGTTTCGAGCGAAATATGGACCAGTCTGTCCGTATTGGGAGCCTTCTCCGGAAAGAGTTCAATGTACTGGCGCTCATTAATCTTGATGAACGTGAGCGAAAGACTGCCATCGGGTTTGTCGAGCTTGTATGGTTCGCCGAAACCGAGGAAGTCCTTGTAGAAAGTGCGGGACTTCTCGATGTCATGGACCGAGATCGCAATATGCGCGACACCAAGGATCTTCGGGCGTTTTGGCGCGTCGGGCGGCGCGGCAACACACATGGCAGCAAAGACAAATGAGCTGAGTAATGTTCTATTCATGATTCCCTCTTCTAGAATTTGATTCGTCCGGCGACAGTGAACTGGCGTCCGCCGCCGTTCTGGCTGGCAATGGTGCCGAACGCGGTGCTCGTGGGCGTTACGTTGGCGGCGTTGAAGTTGGGGTGATTCAGGCCGTTGAAGCAATCAGCGCGAAGTTGCAGTTGAACCGATTCGCGGATCTGCACATTCTTAATGGCCGAGAAGTTCCAGGTGGCCTGACCGTCCTGCCGGATACCTGCGAAGCGCAACGGGAACGTGCGGAGATTATTCACTAACTGCGCGGAAGCGACCTTGTTGAAGCCTGCATCGACGTTAAACCAGCGATCGGGCGTGCGCTGGTCACCGGGGAGCACGATGTTCTTGATATTGCCGTTGAACAGGACGTTGCCCCAATCGATGGGTGCGCCAGCCTGGCGAACGATCTGCGTGGCGAGTTGCACGCCACCGAAGAGGCGGCCGAGCAGTGGCGACGTCTGGAGTGTGCGGCCGGGTCCGATGGGGACATCCCAAAGGGCGTTGACGACGATGCGGGTGTTGCGGTCATTCGGGGAAATGCCGTACCAGGGCGTGCGATCGCCCGGATTCAGGAACGCCGTGGCATCCAGGAGTTTTGACCAGGTGTGCGCCACGTTGACCGTGAAGCCGTGGCTGAGTCGTTTCTGGATTTGCGTCTGGAGCGAGTGGTACATGGAATGGCCGATGGGTTGCATTTCCTGAATGCTGCCGAACTGCGGGTAAGGGGTGAGCAACTGAGCGCGCGTGATGGTCTGCAGATAGACACTGTTCAGACCGTAGAAGGGATTGGGGAACGCCTGCGTCAGGAAGCTATTGGTGGCGTTGTCGCGCGTGGGCAACGTGCTGAGATACGCGGGGTTGGTGAAATTCAGTTCGCGATTGATCTGCAGGCGGATGGCGTGATTGCCGACATACGTGGCGTTCACGAGGAAGCCGCCGGGCAGTTCGCGCTGCACTCCGGCGCTCCAACGCTGGGCATAGGGTTGAACGCGATTGGTGGGGTAGACGGAGAAGCCCTGGCCGAGGAAAGTAGCGAGGCCGGTACTGGATCCGGTGGCCGCGAGCAGGCCGTTGGGGAACGGATCGGTAAGAGAGGCGGCGTAAGTGAGGCCATTATCGAAGCTGGCCGTGATGGGCGTGGATGCTGTGAAGCCGGTTTGGATGGCAGGGGAACGGTTGGTGCCAATGGTGTCGTAGAAGATGCCGTAGCCCGCGCGCAGGACGGTCTTGTTATCGAGGAGATAAGTAGCCGCGAGACGTGGCAGCAGATTGATGGCTTGTCCGCTCCAGAGAGAGTGGCCATTTGAGCCACCGGCGAATTGCAGCCCGCCAGCGACGCGGAAGGCGGAAAGGGGGAGTTCCGGAATCGGGTTTTTGGCGTAGGCGGCGGTGGCCTGCGCGGAGATGGGATTGACGGTGGTGGTATCGAAGCCTTTCACGGCGCGGTCGAAGCGTTCGGAAACCGGCGTTTCGTGTTCCAGCCGCAAGCCTACGGTGACGGACAGGCGGGGGGTGACCTTCCACTGATCCTGGAGGTACGTGGCCATAAAGAGTTCCTGGGTTGCGAAGCTGGCGGCGCGCTGCATCTGGCCTTCTGGAATGCCGAGGAGGAATGCCGCAAGATCCTGCCCGAGGGGAGCGCTACCGGAAGTATCCGAGGCGCGCGTGTATGTGGTGGTGGGAGTGAGCGCCGGGGCTACACCGAACGGCTGGCGGTACTGGAAGGCGCGATAGAGGCGGAAATCCGCGCCATAAGTGAGCAGGTGATTGCCTTTTAGGGTGGTGAGGCCGCCATTGAGGTCGTGGACCATACTGGTGTTGCTGCCGTTTCCGGAATCGAACTGGCCGAAGCCGGCGTAAGTCCCGAGAGTAAGGGCGGGGAGTGTAGCCTGACCCGAGGGGATGAGCGACACTAGACCGGGCGCGAAGCCGAGGGCTGCAAGATCTGCGCCGGTGCTGAGTTGCTGTTCGGGATGGTCCTGCTGGGTGAGGCCGTAGCGGACGTTCAGGACGGTTGAGGGGCTGATGACGAAAACTTCGTCGAGCGCGATGCCTTTGTTGTAGCGATTGGTGAGGATGCCGTTGGCGATGTTGTTGTAGTTGTTGTACTTGGTTTCGGCCCACCAATCGTAATCGATGCGAAAGAACATGCGATTGCGGTCTGAGAAGTTGTGGTCCACGCGGGCGAAGTGGGCGTAATAGTCTTCTGTAGTGCTGACGGACGTTGTGGTGTAGTTGCGGGTGCCATCGGCGCCGCCCGCCTGGGTGGGCGCCGGCCAAAACTTTGCAATATTCCGTGCGACGGCATTCAGGCGATTGGCGGGGATGACGTTGTTCGCGAAAGGTTGGCGGGTGTAGTGGCCGTTGCCGGTGGAGACGGTGGTGAGGGGATCGTAGATCTGGTACTGGGGGCCGATTTTGAGGAGCGCAGAGAAGTCGCCGGATAGTTCAGCGGGGGTGGGAACGGTGAATGTGCTGA
>JAOAPQ010000582.1 GCA_025462965.1 Bryobacterales bacterium | reverse complement strand
CCAGACCACCAACGACCGGGCTTTCTACAAAGCCCTCCAAACCCTCCGCGACCTCCAGAAAGAGCGCCGCAAAACGGAGACCGCCGCCCAAATTGGCTTCGTTCAGAAAGCCACGCCCGAGCAGCTCTGGGATCTGGCCGTCGAACAGCACAAAAGGCAGTTCCCGAACGAACCGTTCCCCGAATTCACCCCCGAAGAGAAGGAAAAACTCCTCGATTCCCTCCGCTGACCCTATTTTTCATTACTCATACCGCAGCGCTTCGATCGGGTCGAGCCGCGAAGCTTTCACCGCAGGCAGCAATCCGGCCACAAGTCCGATTAACTCCAGCACCAGCGTGGAAGTGAGCACCGCAAAACGCGAAATCTGCAAATGAATATCGCCCGTTCCGCTATCGTCCTTGAAGATCGGACCCAGGAACGGCAGCGCCCCGACGCCCGAAGTGAGACCATAGCCGATCAGCACCCCGAGCAGGCCGCCGAAAGTGACAATCGCCATCGCTTCCAGCAGAAACTGGAACAGCACCGCCCGCCGCGTCGCCCCGAGCGATTTCAGCACGCCGATCTCCCGCGTCCGCTGCGTCACCGAAACGAGCATGATATTCGTAAGTCCCACGCCGCCGATGGCCAGCGTTAACGCCCCGATAAACCCGAGCAGAACACGCAGCGCAATCGACATCGCATCGATCTGCTTCATGAAGTCGTTGAACGCAATGATCTCTATCGCGCGGTCGTCATTACTCGCGAAATAGTGGACGCGAGCAAGAGTAGCCCGCACCTGGGTGATGGCATCCTTGCGGAACTGTGGGTTCACCGGAGTCCAGACAATGTCGTCGGGATACTTGGTGTCCCGGAGCTGCGCCATGGCGCTGTAGGGAATGAACAGACACTCGTTATCGGGCGTGTTGTAGTTGGCGATCTGGATCTTGCTCTTCAGGACGCCAGCGATCGTGAACGTCATGCCGTTGATCGTGACCGTCTCGTTTTCCGGCGGAATTTCGCCGAAGAGTTTCTTGGCGGCATTGGCTCCCAGTACGGCGACCTGCTGTTTTTCGTTCTGGTCGTCCGCCGAAAGCCAGCGCCCCGTCGCAACCGTCATATTGCGAACACGCGCGTAATCGGCGGGCATGATTCCCCGCACGGAGAGCGATTCCTGCCGGTACCCGCGCACCACGGCGGCGCGGCGAAGCATGCATTCGGGCGAGATGGCCGCGACGAAAGGAACGGACTCGCGAACTGCATCCACATCGCTGAGTTCGAGACGGATGCGGCGGCCGGCGCGCTCGCCCCCGGCTTGCGACGAAGTGTGCCCGCCGAACATGACGATCAGATCCTGGCCCACCGCGCGAAACGCCGTTTTGAGCGCAAAATCGAAGCCTTCACCGTAAGAATAAAGGATGACGAAACACGCCACTCCCCATGCCAGGCTGACGCAAGTAAGCAAGCTGCGCTGCCGGTTGAAGTTCAGCGCCGCCCCCGCTTCGGTAACAACCGATCGCAGAGTCATCTGCAACTACCGCTCATATCTCAGCGCCTCCACCGGTGTCAGCGCCGCCGCCCGCCAGGCCGGGAAAAGCGACGAAGCAATAGCAATCACAGTAAGCGCCCCAAACGTAAGCGCGGTAGTCGTCATACTGACCGGTAGCCCGGGAAAGGCCTCCGGCATCGGCGCCAGCTTCAAAAGCGACGAAAGCCCGAACGCGACCGCCCATCCCGCCATGCCGCTGACGAACGCCAGTATCGCCCCCTCCACCATGAAATCGACAAGTATCCGCGCGCGCGTCGCCCCGAGCGCTTTGCGCAATCCAATCTCGCGCGTGCGCTCGCTCACAGTAACAAGCATGATGTTCATCACTCCCACGCCGCCCAACGTAAGCGTGACCAGCGCGATTATCGAAAGAAACATCGTCATCGATTCGAAAATCGCGTCCACCTGCTGCGCGTTCTCGATGGTGTCCCATACGCCGAGCGCGCCCGTATCCTGCGGGTCGAACCGATGATTGCGTCCAATCACACGCCGTACCTGCTTCAGCGCCGGCGCGGAATCCGCGGTGGTTTTCGGCGTAAAAATAATCTCGCTCAGATTGCCCGGTGTATAGTTCTCCTTGGGCGGAAGGTCGCGCACCATCGTCGAGTACGGCATGTAGATCTTCTCTTCGTCCATGCCGTTGTAGCTGGAATCCTGATTCTTATCGGCCATCACCGCGATGATCTGGAAGGGCAGGGAATTGATCGCGATCTGGCGGCCGGCCACGTCGTTGCGCGTGCCGAAAAGCTGCTTCTTCACCTTGAGGCCGATCACGCAGACGCGGCGGCCTTCCGCCTGGTCCGCATCCGTGAAGAAGTGGCCCGAGCCGATCGGAATGTTGCGCATCAGCGTATAGTTGGATTCAACGCCGTTGCTATCGAACGAGCCGCTGTTGAACGAGCTTACGACGCGGGCATTGTTTTCAAGCTCCCCGGTGACGTGTCGCACGAAGTAGCACTCCGTGCGGATATCGGTTACATCCTGGTGCGTGAGCCGGATCCGGCGTCCCGCGCGCTGTCCCCCGGCTTGCTTGGCGGTACGCCCGCCGAAGAGGATGACGATGTTTTCGCCCAGGCTCTTCATGTTATTGCGCTGCCCTTCCTTGAAGCCTTCGCCCATGGCGACGATCAGCACGATGGATGCGATCCCCCACGCGATGCCGGCCATGGTCAGGAAGCTGCGCAGCTTGTTGCGGAACAAGCTGGAGAACACCTGATGAAAGAGTTCGGCGATGTAGGACATTACTGCAGGATTACTTGCTGGCCGACCGTAAGACCCTTCGCGACTTCGGTCCTGCTGCCGTTGCTGATACCTGTAACGATGGGGATTTTGCGCTTGCCCTTGTCGGCGGCGGTATCCGGAATTTCCACCTGCGGCGTCTTGTCTTTCGCGTAAAGGATCGCGCCTTCAGGAATGGTCAGCACGCCCTTCCGCTCTTCGAGGATGATTTCGGCGTTTGCGGTCATCAGCGCGCGAAGCTTGCGGCTTTCATTCGAGATGGAAACACGCACCTCGAAGGTAGTAACGTTGTCCTTCTCCGTACCGAGCGGAGAAATCTTGGTGACCGTGCCCAAGAATTTCTGGTCTTTGTAAGAGTCCACAGTGATGCGGGCCGGCTCGCCGAGGTAGATCTTGCCGACATCGCTTTCATCAACCTTGCCCTTGACGTAGACTTCGCGCAAGTCGCCCAAGGTCATGATGAGCGTAGCGCTGGCGCCCTGGTTCTGGATGGAGCTCACGGCGTCGCCGACTTCGCGGTCGCGGGAGAGGACAACGCCATCGATCGGCGAGATGATTGTCGCGTTGTGCAGGTTTTCCTCGGCAACGGCCACGTTGGCCTGCTGCTGTTCGAGTTGCGCTTCGGCCTTCGCGATGGCTGCCTGAGCGGATGCGAGGTTCACGACGGCGGATCTCTGTTTATTGAGCGCCATTTCGTAGAGTTTTTCTGTATCGTCGCGGGTGTTCTGGGCGATAAGACCGCCGGCGAACATCTTGTGAGCGCGGTCGCGGTCGCCTTTCAGGTACGGCAGGTCGGGGGCAACGGCATCCACCTTATAACGTTCATAATCGGCTTTCGCAGTTTTCACTTGGGCTTCGGCTACACTGAGAGCGGCCTGGGCCTCGCGAAGCAGCGGTTGAAGATCGTTTTTATCGAGCTCGCAGATGACCTCGCCCTTGTGAACGACATCACCAAAGTTCACAGGCAGCTTTTGAATAATTCCGCTGGCTTTGGATTTAATTTCCACCTGCGTAGTGGGCTGGATCTTACCGGTAGCAACGACCGAGCGTGCCAGATCGGTCTTTTCCACTTTGGCAAGCTTTTCGGGATCGATCTTGACCGGCGTATGGCTCAATGCCTTGAAGGAGAATGCGCCGGCGGTGAGCAGGACGACGGTCGCCGAAATCCACAGCAGTCTCTTTTTCTTCTGTTTAGCCATGTTGGTCTAATCCCTTACTACGATGGAATGGACGGTGGAGTTCCCCGAAAGGTTGGCTGAATTGGAGCGAAGAGCATTATGGTTACTGGTGGCGAGCGCGGCAGTGTTGTTGGGGATACATTCAGCCTCGCTGAACCTGCCCTATTACTGGGACGAGTTGGGGCAGTTCATTCCGGCGGCTCTTGATATCTACGGGCATTTCGATCTGATTCCGAAATCGGCGCAGCCGAATGTCCATCCGCCCGGAGTGATGTTCTATCTGGCATGCGTCTGGCACGCAGTGGGCTATTCGATCGCCGCCACGCGCTGCGCCATGCTGATCCTGGCCGCCTGCGGGGTCTTCCTGGCATACGAGCTGGGGCGGCGGCTGGCCGGGGATTGGAGGCCGGCGGCGCTCGCAATCCTCCTGCTGTGCTGCGATCCGCTCTTCTACGCCCAATCAATGATGGCGCAGCTGGATATGCCGGCGATGGTTTGCGTGCTGCTGGCGCTCGTGCTGTTCCTGGGCGACCGGCATTTCGCCTGCGCGGTGGCGTGTACGGCAGCGGCGTTGACGAAGGAGACAAGCATCGTGCTGCCGCTCGTGCTGATGCTCGTGCTGGTACGCGAGCGGCAATGGCGGCAGGCGGCTTATTATGTAATGCCCGCCATCGCGCTGAGTGCATGGCTGTTCGTAGTGTGGCGGGCGACGGGCACGCCGTTCGGCAACGCCGAATTCGCGCATTACAACCTGAATTACTCGCTCAATCCGTTGCGCTGCGTGTTCTCGCTGAGCCGCCGCGTCTACTACTTATTCGTGCAGGATTTTCGGTGGGTCGGAACCGTCGCCATGGTGTACGCATGGCGCAATCGCGGGCTCTACCGGACGCGCGCATGGCGGGTGGTAATGATCTTCGCCGCCGCGCACATCGTCCTGGTGAGCGTGCTGGGCGGGGCGGAGTTGGAACGCTATCTTCTGCCGGTGCTGCCGCTGTTCTATCTCGCCATCGCCGAAGCTCTGTTTACCCTTGCGCCCAGGACCAGGACCGTTTCCGCTGTAGTGATGTGCTGCGGCCTGATCACGGCGATATTCCTTAAGCCAGTCTTCCCGCTGCCCTATGAAGATAGCTTCGCCATGGTAGACTTTGTGCGGTTGCAGCAGACCGCGGCGCGGTATCTGGAAAATCAGTACGCCGCGAAGAAGATTTATACAGCGTGGCCCCTGACCGCCGCGCTAGGGAGGACGGAGTTCGGGTATGTAGCGCATCCGCTGAAGACGCGAGAGACGTTCGACCTGAAGTACTCCATTCTTTCCAAGCTCAACCCCAAGGATGTGGACGTACTGGTGCTGTACCCGCGCACATGGGAGCCGGTGTTCTGGATTCTGCGGCTCCCGCTTGCCGGCGAGTTTCTCACGCGGTTTTACGAATATGAACCCCAGATGACAAGCGAGCAGGCGCACCGCATACTCGGTCTGGCGCGGGTCGCGCGCTGGCAGCACCGCGGCCAGTGGGTGGAGATTTGGGCGAAGCAATGAACTGGTTGGCGAAAGGAAAAGAATCTGATGTCCGTATACGTCTTGGCGTTTCTGATCGGCGTCGTTACCGGGCTTCGCTCCATGACCGCCCCGGCCGCGGTCAGTTGGGCGGCCCGCCTGGGCTGGGTACATCTGGAAAACACCCCATTGGCTTTTCTCGGCTATGCGGCTACTCCCTGGGTTTTGAGCCTCCTTGCCCTTCTGGAGTTGGTCGCGGATAAGCTGCCGCAAACACCGAGCCGGAAATCCGCTGTCGGGTTCACAGGCAGGCTGGTCGCCGGCGCATTATGCGGGGCCGCTCTCGGCGCGTCACGCCAAGCCCTGGTTGCGGGTCTTGTGGCGGGCCTGCTCGGAGCCATAGCGGGAACGCTGGGTGGTTACGAGTTCCGAACGCGGCTGGTACGGGCGAGCGGAGGCGAGGATCTCCCGATCGCGGTTCTGGAGGATGCGATTGCGATTGGCGGCGCGTATTTCGTCGTAGCTCAGGTCTTAGCTTAGAACACAAACCTTAGCGAGCCCTGCATTACCCGCGGCGCCCGTGTCGAAGTTACCTGTCCGAATAGCGCGTTGGTTTGCGCGCCCGTCGTCAGGTCATACTTCGGCGCAAGGTTGAGCCCGGCATATTGAGTGTGGTTGAAGGCGTTATAAGCTTCCCAGCGGAGTTGGAAATACCGTTGTTCCGTCTTCACCGGAAACCGCTTGGTGAGCGCGAGGTCGTTGTTGTTGACGCCTGGGTTGCGCACGCTGTTCTTGCTCGCGTTGCCCGGATCGCCCTTGCCCGGGACAGCGAAGGCGGCCGGGTTGAACCAGGCGGAGAAAGTGGAGCCGTTCGCATTCGGATTGCCGACCACATTGACACGCTGCCCGTCGCCGCCGCCGGTAAGGTCCGTACCTTGCACGGTTGAGAGGCTGATGGACGCCGGACTGCCGCTCACGAACTGGCTGACGCCGCTGAGCAGCCATCCGTCGAAGGCCGCCCGGACCACGGCGTTGTCCTTGAGCTTGGAAGCCTTCGGGATCTGATACGAGTAGTTAAATGACAGGTTATGCGTCTGATCGGCGCTATCGAATCCGTAGGCCCATGTCCGCACCGGCCGGTAGATCGGGATGCTGGTGTAATCCAGATACTTCGAGTAAGTGTAGGCGAGGCCGAACTGGAGCCCGCTCGCGAACCTTCTGTTGATCGACAACAGCAGCGCGTGATAGTTCGAGTTATAGGCATCGTCGGTATACGTGATGTTGTTATAACCGGGGTACGGACGGAAGAAATTATCCGACAGCGGTTTGCCGGGCGCGGTCGGGTCCTGATTTTGCGTGGCGAAACGGGCGCCGTACGGCACCGTATTCAGAGCGAGAGTTTGGGGGATATGCTGGCCAAGCACGCCGAGGTAGGACACGTCCATGAGAAATGAGTGGCTCAAATCCTGCTGCACTCCGAACGAGATGTTGTAGGCGTTTGGAGTCTTATCGTTCACGTTGAATCCTTGCGTATTGCTGGGCGACAGTGCGCCCGCGGTTTGCAGGAAGGTCCGCATATCCCCGTAGTAAGTGATCGGTGTGAAAATGGCGGGCGGATTGTTCACCATGTTGCCCCACTTGCTGGTGCGGAGAGTGTAAAGGATCGCCGCGCCTCCCCGGACGGCGGTCTTCCCGTTGCCGAACGGATCCCACGCGAAGCCGAGGCGCGGACCCCAGAGAACCGGCTGTTGGTTGATGAAGCCTTGCGGAAAATTCTTGTCGCCCGAAGTGACCCCGCCTGGAGCCGGATTGCCCGCCCCGGGAACGAAAAGGCCGATGTAAGCGGCGGGCAGCAACGCGCCGGTAGTCGGATTTTGCGCCTGGCGAACGCCGCCCACCGTCACCGGCTTGTACAACGGCGGCGCCTGGCCTGCGTTGTAAAGGGGGAGCGCGAAGACGGATTGCTGCCCGTCGTAACGGGGGTGCATCTCATTCGTCCAGCTCCACCGCATCCCGGCGTCAAGCGTGAAACGCTTGGTCATCTTCCAGCTGTCCTGTACGAACCACTCGAGTTCGGATTGGCGCATGTTCGCGCCATAGCGCGCGTTGGATTCCGTGTAGCTGTTGAACACGCCCAGCGCCGCGTTCGCGAACGCATAGTTCGTATCGAGCGGGTTGGCCGTGTTTTTGGCGAAATCGAAGGTTCCGCTAAAGATGCTTTGCTCGCCTTCATACTCGCGAATGCGATAGTAATCTCCGCCGAACTTGATCAGGTGTGTGCCCCGCGTGATGGTCACGTTGTCGTTGAAGTTGAACGTGAAGTCCGTTCCGCCGGTCAACAGCCGGTTATCGTAAGTTACATCCGGCGGATTGGGAACGCCGCCGAAAGAGTAGCGCGGAATGTATCCCTGCGCGTTCGCCTGCGGGAACCACTGGCCCAGGTTATAACCGATTCCCGAGCGCAACACCTTGTTGAGCTCATTCGCGCTTCCGTAGGGCGTCCAGTATTCATGGTTGTGGCGGACCCCGGCGTTATATTCCATGACGATGGATGGACTGAAGATATGGCTGCCCACCAGCGCGAGGCCCGACTCCGTGAAGCAATAACACTGGCCGAAAAAGCCGGTGGGCTTCGCGCCGGCCGCGACCGCGTAGCCCTCTTGTTGCGCAAACCACGTCTTGCCCCGGACGTAGAATCGGTCCTTCTCCGTCGGGACATAGTCGATCTTGAATAACTGGCTGCGCTTGGGATCCTTCTGGATCTCCTGGATCTGGTAGTTGTAGTTGCCGCCCGTAATGGCGCGGTTGACGAAATTCGGCTGCGGCAGCGCGTTCAACAGCGCCTGTCCGTTCGAATTCAGCCGCGATTGCGGAATCACATTGCCCGGAAACGGTGCGCCTGTAGTGGGATCGTTGACGGGTATCTGCTTGCCGTTCAGATCGAGGGTCTGGGAGAAGTCGCCCTGGCGCTCGAGCGCCGTCGGCATCGTGTACTGGGTCAGGGTTCCTGGGATGGAGATCTTCCATTGCTCCAGGTTGTAGAAGCCGAACAGCTTATTCTTGTCGCGGTTCCAGTGGCCTGGAATGTAGATAGGGCCGCCCAGCGTCGCGCCGAACGTATTGTAGCGGTATACCGGCCGCTTCAGGCCGTTGCGGTTGTTGAAGAAATCGTTCGCGTTCAGATCCTCATTGCGCAGGTAGTAATAAGCGCTGCCGTGAAATTCGCGGCCGCCTGATTTTGTAACCACCTCCATAATTGCGCCGCCGTTGCCCGCGTACTCGGCCTGATAGCTGTTGAGAATCACCTTCACTTCGCCGATGGCATCGAGCGTGGTGACGCTCGAGAAAACGCTGGGAGTGCCCTGATCGTTGCTCACGACGCCATCCACCGCGAGGATATTCGAATTTGAGGAGACGCCGCCAATGCTCGGAGTTGAGGTGCCATAGCTGCCGCCGACCGAATCCTGATCGGCCTGGTACTGCACACCGGGGATCGTGCGGAGCAGTGAAACCACGTCGCGCCCGCGCGCTGTCAGGTTGTCCAGTTGATTCGTTGTGAGGACTGCCGAGTGCTCCGAGCTGTCCGTCTGCACCTGTGCGGCTTGGGCCTCCACGCTGATCGTGTCGGTAACGGCGCCAATCTGCAAAGTGATGTCGCCAACCGCCACGTGTTCGTTTGCGGTTACCACCACGCCCGTTCGTTCGGCGGCCTTGAAGCCCGGGTGCTCGACCTTCAGCGTATAAACCTCGGGCTGCACTGCGATAAAGTTGAAAGCCCCAGTGCCGTTAGTAGCCGCGCTGTGCACCTGCTTCGTCTTGTCGCTGGAGAGTGTTACGATTGCGCCCGGAACGACTTGTCCCGTTGGATCGAGGGCGGTTCCTGAAACTGTGCCCGTAACCGTCATCTGAGCCGTCAATTGGGTTCCGGCAAGAACTACGGCCAAACACAAGAATGCGCTGGAACAGCCGGCAATACGTCGTCTGAACATTTTGACTCCCCGATCTAATCGTGGTAGAAATCTATCACAAGCCAATATGGGGGTCAAGAGTAATCGGTAACGCCCAGATCGGTAACGCTAAAACCGTACCCGGACCGAAAGCTGAACCCGCCGTGGCGGGCGGTTCGCGTTCGGCTGGTCGAAGAGCGGATTGACCTGCTTCCCGGCCGCGTCAAACTTCAAAGTCTGGTCGACGCCTCCGAACTGCGTGTGGTTGAAGGTGTTGTAAGTCTCAAGGCGCAGCTGCCCTGTAACCCGCTCGGTGAATTTAAGCTGCCGATAAAGCGATATGTCCCAATTGTTCACGCCCGGACCGGTAATCGTGTTCTTCCCCAGGTTGCCGATAGAGGCCGGCGGACCTTGGGGCGCCGGACTGAAGCGCTGCGCCAGCGGAGCGGTCGGATTGATAACCTGAGGCCGCGCCGTTTCGGATGTCGAACCGGTTGGCGTCGGCAGCGAATTGATCAGGCTGTAGGTGGGAGTAAATGGCCCGCCCGTGCTCATGCGCGTAACACCGGAGATTTCCCACCCGTCCGAAACCAAATGCG
>JAOAPQ010000568.1 GCA_025462965.1 Bryobacterales bacterium | reverse complement strand
GACACTGTGACGGTAAATTGGAGTCCAGCGTCCATCGCGAACGGTGCCAACATTTTCAACATTGTGAATTTCACCGGACTTGTAGTTCCGAGCGTCGCTTCAAACTTTGGAGAGACCACCATCCAGGGCCAGGTTTTGAATGCTGTTCCGGAACCCGCGTCGATGTTCCTCATGGGCGCTGGACTCCTTGGCTTCGGCTTCCTCTCGCGCCGCAAGCTTGCCCGCAAGAAGTAAGTCAGATCAGTTCGTAGCTTTGAAAGGTCCGCGCTCAAACGAGCGCGGACCTTTTTGTTTTGGGTTGCCGTTTATCCCCGCTATAATTCAATTTGCCTGAAACGCGCCATTCCGTCTGTGCGCTGGATTGCCCGGACGCCTGCTCTCTCCTGATCGATGTCGAATCCGGCCGCGGCGCCCGTCTGCGCGGCAACCCGGAACACCCGGTAACCCGCGGCTTTCTTTGTGGGAAAGTTGCACGGTATCTGGAACGGGAATACTCTCCAGAGCGCCTGCTATACCCGCAGAGACGCGTCGGCGGTAAAGGGGAGGGCCGCTTCGCCCGGATCTCCTGGGACGAAGCGCTGGACGAAATCGCGTTCCATCTCCGCCGAGTCTCCGAAAGCTACGGTCCCGAAGCCATTCTTCCTTACAGCTATGCAGGCACGATGGGCTACCTCAATGGCAGCGGCATGGACCGGCGGTTCTTTCACCGCCTGGGCGCCTCGCGCCTCGACCGCACCATCTGCTCATCAGCCGGCATCGCCGGGCTCACAGAAGCGCTCGGCTGGCGCTGGGCGACCGAGCCGGAGCAGTTCCGGCACTCGAAGCTCATCATCGCCTGGGGGGCGAATATCCTCGCCACCAATGTTCACCTCTGGCCCTTTATCGTGGAAGCCCGCCGCAACGGCGCGCGCTTCTACGTAATCGACCCGCACCGTAACAAAACGGCACAACTGGCGGACCGGCACTTCGCGATTCATCCCGGCACTGACACCGCGCTCGCGCTCGGCATGATGCATGTGATCATTCGGGAAAATCTGCACGACCGCGAGTACGTCGAGCAACACACCACGGGGTTCGACGAACTCCGCGCGCGGGCCGATGAATATCCGCCGGAGCGCGCGGCCGCGCTTACCGGCCTCTCCGCCGAAGACATCACGCTCCTGGCGCGTGAGTACGCGACTGTCCGTCCTGCCGCGATCCGCCTGAACTATGGCATCCAGCGCAGCGAACGGGGCGGCATGGCAACGCGCGCCGTGGCCCTGCTCCCCGCCCTCGTCGGTTCGTGGAAAGAAATCGGCGGAGGATTGCAGCTATCCACCTCCCAGGCATTTCAGATCAACAGGCGGAGCCTCGAGCGGCCGGACCTGCAGCAACAGTCGCCTCTCGGACGGGAAGCCCGCATCGTCAACATGAGTTCGCTCGGGCACGCGCTGAACGAACTCGCGACGCCTCGCGTACACGCGCTGGTCGTCTACAATTCGAATCCCGGCGCCATCGCTCCGAACCAGAACGCGGTGATGCGCGGCCTGAAGCGTGACGATCTATTCACGGTTGTGCTGGAGCAATTCCAGACGGATTCGGCCGACTATGCCGATATCCTCCTGCCCGTCACAACATTTCTCGAACATACCGATCTGTATTACGCCTACGGCCACTACTATCTGCAGCTCGCGCGCCCGACCCTGCCCGCCCCGGGAGAGTGTCTGTCCAATTTGGAAATCTTCCGCCGTCTGGCCGCGCGCATGGGATTCACAGACAGTTGCTTCGCGGAGACGGAAGACGACATGATCCGCGGCCTGCTCGATACGGCACACCCATTCCTGCAGGGCATTACGCTCGAGCAGCTCGACCGCGAGCACTCCGTACGGCTGAAAGTTTCAACCGCCGGTGAGCCCTGGCTGCCGTTCGCCGATGGCAACTTCGGAACCGCTTCGGGCAAATGCGAGTTCCGCGCCGAATCTCTGGTTTACGAACCGCCGGTGGAATCGCGCCACGGAGACCCTGCGCTACGCGCCCGCTATCCCCTGGAGATGATCTCACCCAAGCACCACAACAGCATGAACTCCACTTTCGGCTACCAACCCGAGCTGGATCGCGATACGGCCGGAGCCACGCTTCATCCGGACGATGCCGCTCCTCGCGGCATTTTGACCGGCGATTCGGTACGGGTTTTCAACGACCGCGGCTCCTGCGTGCTCCGCGTCAAGGTAGCCCCGGAGATCGCGCCAGGTGTGGTCTGCACGCCCTCCACGCGCTGGCCCAAGCTCGCTCCCGAACGCCGGAACATCAACGCGCTCGCGTCGGAGCGCTTGACCGATCTGGGCGGCGGCCCTACGTTTTACAGTTGTTTGGTTCAGGTGGAGAAAGTCGGAGACTAAAGATCGTGACCATTTGCCGGGCGGCCCTCGCCGCCACCCTTTTCATTTGCCTCGCCGGTTGCAAGAACAAGGACCGGGTGACCGTT
The DNA here is from genome assembly GCA_025462965.1 of Bryobacterales bacterium. Classification (GTDB taxonomy): domain Bacteria; phylum Acidobacteriota; class Terriglobia; order Bryobacterales; family Bryobacteraceae; genus JALYXI01. The sequence continues at coordinate 14,578 of JAOAPQ010000568.1, read as the reverse complement.
CAGACGGAAGAAGAGGCGCCGCGCCTCGCCACTATGCTCGCGATGAATGACCCGCGTGCGCCCACTCAGCTCGTGAGCGGCTGGTCGGGACTGGAGGGCAACGCATGGCGCTGGACCGCGGGACATTTCGCGGTCATGCTCCGGCCGCCCCTCGGAGCCGGGCAGAACGGAGCCGTGCTCCAATTCAAGTTCAACCTTCCTGAAGCGATCATCAAGAAGGTGAAAACCACGTCGCTTTCCGCCACTGTCAACGGGGCCGCGCTTCCGCCGGAGACCTACACCCAGGCCGGCGACTACACTTACACCCGCGACGTTCCCGCCAGCGCGCTCCCGGGCGATTCCGCCAAAGTGGAATTCGCGCTCGATAAGTTCCTGCCCGCCGGCAGTGTGGAAACGCGCGAACTCGGCGTGATCGCGACCTCCGTCGGCTTCGAACACAAGTGAACGCGAGCGCGCGGATGCGTGCCTGGCATGGGTCCTTCTCGGGACCTGTCGTGAAGAAGGCGGCCCGTGCGGCCTGCTGGACATTGCCCGCCCTGTTCTGCCTGTGGCTGTACCGATACAGCCTGGGAGTCTGGTTTCAGCAGGACGATTTCGCATGGCTCAGCCTGCACACGCAGGCTTACGACTGGCCTTCGTTCTGGACTCAGATGTTCTCGCCGATGGCGCAGGGCACCATTCGCCCGTGGAGCGAACGCGGGTTTTTCCTGCTCTTCTACCGCCTGTTCGGAGCGGACGCTCTGCCCTACCACATCATGGTGTTCGCGACGCAGATCGCGAACCTGCTGCTGCTCGCCTGGATCGTTCTGCGCCTCACCGGCTCACGCGTAGCCGCCTTCGTAGCGCCGTTGGTCTGGACGGCGAACGCGTCGCTCGCAACCTCGATATCCTGGGCCTCCAGTTACAACGAGATCCTGTGCGCATTTTTCTTATTGTCCGCGTTCGCGCTCTATCTGCGCGGCTACTATCGGCTGCAGCTAGCCGTTTTCGTCCTCGGTTTTGGCGCGTTGGAGCTGAACGTCGTCTATCCCGCGATCGTGCTCGCTTACGTGATTACCTGCAAGCGCACACGCGAAGACCTGCTTCGCACGGTGCCCCTGGTCGCGATATCCATCGGGTACTATGTGCTTCATGCCCGGGTCGCCCCGGTCTCCCGGACAGGGCCCTATGCGCTGCACCTCGACGCTTCGGTCTTTCGCACCTTCGCGACCTTCTGGAGATGGGAGTTCGTGCCCCGGGACTGGACGCACGCGCGCTGGGAGGCTCTCTCGATAACGGCCGGTTTTACGGCCCTCCTGGTATGGCACATCGTGCGCGAGGCCCGCAAGCGCAACTATCTTCCTATCTTTTTCCTGCTGTGGTTCGTCATTACCCTTGCGCCTTTGCTACCGTTGCGCGATCACGTGTCGGCCTACTACCTGACCATCCCGACCGTAGGCCTCGCGATGCTCCTGGCCCACGCTTTTGCCCGGCCCGGAGCCCCGTGGCAGGCTCTTGTGCCCGCTATTGCCGCTCTGCTCTATCTCTGTCTCCAGATTCCCGCCGGACGGGGGCATGCCCGCTGGTACTTCGACCAGTCCCGCGAGATCCGCACCGTTGTCCTCGGTATCCGGCACGCGCGCGAACTCCACCCCGGCAAAGCCATTCTTCTGGCGGACGTCAGCCCGGAGTTGTATAGTCTCGCTATAGCCCACTCGCCCTTTCATGCGCTCGACATGCCGGATGTCTATCTGACGTCCGAGTCGGCCCGTGAGATTCTCCATTCGGGCCAGACTGGCGACATCTCGAGATTCGTTTTGCCCGCGGGCCCCGCGACGCAAGCCGTTCTCAACCGCCAGATCGAGGTCTACTCTCTATCCGGCGGGCGCCCGCGCAACATAACGTCTTTTTACGAGGTGGCGGCCGCCAACCAACCCCGAAAAGATTTTCCCAGGAGAGTTGACGTAGGGGTCCCACTTCTGGGATACTTACTCGGTTCGACGTGGTATCCTCTGGAGGTCGACCACCGGTGGATGCCAAAGTGGGCGTCCGTCCGAATGGGTGGCCCGCGCACGATCCGTGACAAACTGATTCTCACCGGTCTATGTCCAGAGGGACTGATCAGGCCGGGCCCGCTGAAGCTTCGAGTTTCGGTGGACGGAGAAGAGCTCGCGGAAGCAAAGTTTATCAAACCGGAAGAGGAGTTTTTGCGTAGCTTTAGTTTGCCGCCTGATTTGGTGGGCAAAGAGCACGTGGATGTGACGCTGGAGGTCAGCCGGACCTTTCAGGCGGTTCCGGGCGGCCGCCCGCTTGGCTTGGCTTTTGGAGTGTTAGAAATCCAATAGCTAAAGTTCGAGCCGGGTTGTCCGATAAATGCTAGTGAGATTTCGGAAGCGTGCCGGAAGTTCCGCCCGTAGCTGGGGGCTTCCGGCAGGCGGAAATGTTGGCCTGGGGTTTGGTCCTAGGATTGCTTCGAGAGAGATCCATGACGAGGCAGGTTTAGACACCTTGCCAGAGTGGTTAAGGTAATTTGAAACTTCAACGCGTCCAGCGTCGTCACATGGATTCGAACAGTTTTTAGCTGAGATTTATATTTGATTATTTTACTTTGATAGGAGATCGACCAATGACCAAGAATGAACTTGCGAAATACAAAGCAGTGCTCGAGGCGAAACTGAAAGAGTTGTCCGATGCACTGCGTAATCGCGAAGATATCGCGATTGAAAAGACTCCCGATGCGCTCGATGAAGTGCAGTTGGCTGGTGAGCGTGAGTTGGCTATTCGCAACCTCGACCGTGAATCCAGTTTGCTGCGACAGGTGCGTGGTGCGCTCGCCCGGATTGCGGACGGCACCTACGGTGTGTGCCTGCATTGCGAAGAAGACATCAGCCCCAAGCGTTTGAATGCTGTTCCTCAAACCGCTTATTGCATTACTTGCCAGGAAGCGGCTGACCGGCACGAATTTGAAACCAACGACACGGTCGAATTCGCTAACGCCGCTTAATGGGGGTTTCAGGCTCCTTGTTGTTGTTTCCGAATCCGGGAGACTAGGGCGCGATCCGACGATCGCGCCTTTCTTTTTTTGCGGATTTACTTCAGGATGCCGATGACGGAAAACATGCGGCCCGCCTCTTCGCGGTCACGGCGGAATGAAAAAAATTCACCTGGACTGCAAAAGGTGCACAATCCGGATTCCTCAATCTGGTCTCCCGGAACCCCGGCCCGCTCCAACTGTTCCCGATTGATTCCCGCCAAATCCAGATAAACCTTGTAGGGCAGGCCATCGTTTTTCGTGGCGTGTTGCTCGTACGCTTCAAACTCCCGAGCCACCTCCGGCCCCACCTCGAAGCAACACGGCCCGATGGCAGGTCCGATCGCGACACGCAGATCCTCGGGCAATGTTCCGAATGCCTCTTTCATGGCCGCGATTACGGCGGGCGCAATTCCCAGCGCCGCCCCGCGCCAACCGGCGTGCACGGCAGCCACCGCCCGGTGGTGTATATCGGCCATCAAAAGCGGCACGCAATCGGCCGTCTTGACGCCCAGCACAACGCCGGGCGAATTCGTGATCAAGGCATCGCCATCGCCGGCTAAGCCGGCCCGGTCAACCTGGATAACTCCAGCTGAATGAATCTGATGGACGGTCGCGAGCTCCCCTGCCGCAGGGCTGGACCCACGGGTGCCGAACCCCCCGGAGAGCCACAAAATATCACTGAATTGAGGGGGTCTGTAATAGCCTGCGGAATCGAGCGCGAAGGACATCTCGGAGTGCCACTCCATTGTAGAGAGTTTCGGTTTCGCGCGCCCACTTCCCATACAATGCTACGAACCGCATGGTGCCTCCTGCTGGTCGGGCTGGCGGCGCCCCCGGCAGCGGTAGCTGCTTTCACTTTCCGACAACCTGTGTCACCTGATCGACAGTCGGTGGTCCCCAACCTGGGCCTCGGGCTCGATTGGAACATCTTCACCGAGACCTCGCCCGAGCCGCTGGCCTTTTTGGAAGGAAGTACCATCTCCACCGCCGAAGCGATGGGAATCGAGCCCGGCATGGCCCTGGTTCCCGCAGCTGCCGCCGGCGACTTCGAAGTGCGCGCATTCCTGGGCGTCTTTGCACTGGCCGCATTCCTGGTCGCCCTGATTCCCGTCATCCCCCGGTTCCATTTCTACCGGATGAAGCTCAAATCGCTCAACCTCCCCGGCCCGCTACACTAATGACTGATGCAATTTCAGGAAGTCGTCGAAGCGCAGGGACACCTGATCGATTCCCACATAATGGAAGAGATCTTCGACAAGGTGGTGGAGTACAACAGCCGCTTCGAGGTCGAACAGTTCCGGATCGGGCGTACGAACGGTGACGCGTCCTACCTCCGTCTTAAAATAGAGTCGCCTACCAGCGAAGATATGGAGCACGTGCTCCAGAACCTGCTGGCCCTCGGCTGCTCGCCGGTGGAAGCCGGGGACGCTCAGGTTCGCCGTGTGGAATGCGACAAGTGCGCACCGGAGGATTTCTACTCCACCACGAACCATCGCACCGAGATCCGGCTCGCGAATCGATGGATCGAAGTCGCCAATCAACGTATGGACGCCCTGATCGTCGTGAAGGATGGCACGGCAATCTGCCGCCGGCTCCGCGACGTCAAAGCGGGGGACGACGTGGTGGTAGGCATGCGCGGCATTCGCGTAGTTCCCGAAGCCAAGGAGCGCGACCGCAATACCTTCGCGTTCATGTCGAACGAGATCTCCTCCGAACGGCAGGTGGAGACAGCCGTGCGCCAGACCGCGACCCTCATCCAGAAAACCATCGAACAGGGTCTCAAGGTGGTCGTCGTAGCCGGTCCGGTTTGCGTCCACACCGGCGGAACGAAAGGCCTTACCAAGCTAATCCGCGGCGGTTATATCCACGCGCTGCTCAGCGGTAATGCGCTGGGCGTGCACGACGTGGAATCCGCGCTGCTCGGCACCTCGCTCGGCATCCGGCTGGCCGATGGCCGTCAGGAAGAGCACGGCCACCGCAATCACATGCGCGCCATAAACGCCATCTACCATTGCGGCGACATCGAGGGCGCGGTGGAACAAGGACGTTTGCGATCCGGCATTCTCTATGAATGCGTGAAGGCGAATGTTCCGTTCGTGCTGGCCGGCAGCCTTCGCGACGATGGACCGCTGCCCGATACGATAACGGATATGAACGCCGCCCAGGACGCCTATGCCGAGCACCTGAAAGGCGCGGGCCTGGTGCTCTGCCTCGGTTCCATGCTGCATTCCATCGCCACCGGCAACATGCTGCCGAGCTGGGTCAAGATCGTGTGCGTCGATATCAACCCGGCAGTCGCCACCAAGGTCAGCGACCGCGGGACCGGACAGGCGGTCGGTGTCGTGACGGACGTGGGCCTCTTCCTCGACGGCCTCTCGAAAGAACTTCCATGAAGAAAAGTTACACCGATGAACACGCGGCGGCCGGAATCGACGCCGCGCTCCCTTCGATCGAGACCTGGCCTAACCAGTTCCCCAACTATCAGATCGAGATCGCCATGCCGGAGTTCACTTCCGTTTGCCCGAAGACGGGATTGCCGGATTTCGGAAAGCTGACACTCGTGTATGTACCCGATAAGCTCTGCCTGGAACTGAAATCGCTGAAAGAATACACGATGGCATACCGGAACCTCGGGATCTTCTACGAGAACGTGGTGAATCGCTTTCTCCAGGATGTGGTGAAAGCCGCGAAACCTGTCTCGGCGACGCTTGTAGGCGAATTCACTCCGCGCGGCGGCTTGCACTCGACGATCACCGCAAAGTGGAGCAAGGCGAGCAAGCGTGGCCTCTGAAAACGAAAGGGTCGAGGAGCTTCGCGCCCTCGTCGAAGGCATCCGTCACCGTGTGCGGGCCCAGTTCCCGACAGGGTCAGTTGCGGTCAAGGTCTCTCCCGAGTCCGAGCCCATCCGCGTTCCGCTCGCAGACCTGATGCCCGTCGTTCATGCCCGCGACGCGGCGCAGGCCAAAATGGCCTCGATCGGCAGCGTGAACCCGCGGCGGGGAGGCTTGGTCAACAACGCGATCCAATCCGTGAAGCGCACGGTGGCGCGCGGCCTGGGTTGGTTCGTACGCGACCAGATCGTATTCAATCGGGGCGCGCTGGCCTGTGTGGAAGCGTTGATGGAATCGGTGAACGACCTGAACCGGTCCATCAGTTCGCTCGGTGCGCAGATCGGGACGCGTCTCGAACAGAACCGCCAGGCGTTCGAGCCGCGCTTGCAGCAGGCCGAGATGCGTGCGCAGGACCTCCTGGCCGAGTCCCGCCGCCTGATGGATGAATCGCGGCGGCTGATCGCCATTCCTGCCCAATGGGGAGATTTCCGGGCGGACGTTCTCAAATCGACCGCTGCGGAACACGCTCTTCACGAACAACGCACGCGCGAGCGTCTCCAAGCCCAGCACGCCGATTTCACTGCGGCGCTCGAGCGTGGGACCCGCGAAATCCAGACGCTGCTTTGGCAGGACATGCAGCGCATCCGCCTGGAGTTCGAACGCACGATCCACGCGGAACTGCGGACCATCCGGCAGCGAAGCACGGCAAATGCCGAAACTCCGGCACAACCTCCGGCGCAGGCTCCCGCCCGGCCCCAGTCACAACCGTCCGCGAATTTCGACTACCAGGCCTTCGCCGATCGATTCCGCGGCCCCGAAGAGTATGTAAAATCAGGGCAACAGTTCTATGTGCCGCACTTCCAGGGCGTGCGCGAAGTGCTCGATATCGGCTGCGGCAGAGGCGAGTTTCTGGAAGTGATGCGAGACAATGCAGTTGCAGCCCGTGGGATCGACCTGAGCACGGCGTCGGTGGACTATTGCCGGAGCAAGGGACTCCAGGCCGAAGTAGCGGACCTTTTCACATATCTCTCGGATCTGCCCGATCATTCCCTGCCCGCGATCTTTTCCGCCCAGGTTGTGGAGCACCTGCCTCCTGAACGCCTGCCCGAGATGATCCGCCTGTGCGCGGCGAAACTGGAGCGCGGAGGGTTGATCGCACTGGAGACGCCGAATCCGGAGTGCCTGGCGATCTTCGCATCGCATTTCTTTCTGGACCCGACCCACACGCGGCCCGTTCCGCATGCGCTGCTGGCATTTTATCTCGAGGAGTTCGGGATGGGCGCGATCGAGACGCACAAGCGGTTCCCCGCCGTGGAATCGTGGCCGGAGTTGAACGAGCTGCCGGAAGGCGTCCGCGGGAAATTTTTCGGCGGACTAGACTACGCGATTTTCGCGCGCAAGCCTTAGCCGCATCTTTTCGGCGAATCGCTCAATGTGGACGACGAACCGCTCGTGCGTGCCTTCACCGATCTTTTCCAGCCCGTCGCGCGCTTCCACATGAAAAGTAACGCGGCGCCCATCGACACTCGCGATCTCCGAGCGAAACGTCACCTGGGTGCCGATAGGCGCGGCGCCCAGATGCTTTACGTTCACGACCGTCCCAACCGAGTCGAAGCCGGGCTCCAGCATAGGGAAAAGAAGATTCCGGCTGGTGATCTCCATGTGCTGGATCATCTGGGGTGTCGCCAGCACCCGCGCGTTTTCGAGCCCCATGAAATTGATCGCAACCCGATCCTCGACCGTGATTGTCTCTTCGCGAACGGCGCCGATCTCGATCAAGCCGTCATGCCCGCGACGACACCTCGCATGTACGAGAAGGACTTCTGCATCCCGGGCATCGGATTATCGGGCTGCACTTCGTATTCGAGCGAGCAGACGCCCTGGTACTTCATCTTCACGAGCTGCCGGAAGATCGCCGGAATCGGCAGCACTCCTTCGCCGACGGGCACCTGGCTGGCCTTGTCCATCTTGTCCTTCAGGTCTTTCATGTGCACTTCATGAACCCGCGGTCCCGCTTCCGCGATCGATTCAACGATATCGACCCCGGTCCGCGAAGTGTGGCCGATATCGATGCACAGCCCGACAAGCGGGTCCATGTTCTTGATCACCGCGAGCGCGCTCTGCGGCGTCGGAAAGAATTTGTCTTCGGGGCCGTGATTGTGAATGGCGGCCTTGATCTTGTATTCGATGCAGAGCTTCTCGATCTTGCCCATGTTGGTCTTAGTAGGCGCCATGATCATCATTGGAAAGCCGCAGGCCTTCGCGTAATCGAACATCTTGCGAAGTTCGGCTTCGTCGTCGGACTTCATATCGATGTTGCCGCCGCCGACAACCTTGAAACCCGCGGCGTCGAATTCCTTGCGGCCGGCCGACAACTGCTCCGGCGTGTCCTTGTAAGGAAGATGAAACTCCTTGATGTCGCAGTAATCGACGCCCAGAGCCTTGATATTTTGAATGCAAGTCGCGCGATCGAACTTGCGGAATGAATAAGTCGCGACGCTCAGGTGGATGGGCGCGGCGCTCTTCGGCGCGGCCGAACCAACGGTGGGAACAGCGGCCACCGCGGCGCTGCCCAGGAGGAAACCTCTACGGTCAATCTGCATGCCCTAGATGATATAGGAATTCGAACGCGCTTGTTTAAAAATCGTCGCTCCCGGAGTCTCCGGAATCGTAATCGCTGCCGCCGGAATCGTCGCCGCTATAGTCGGTGGAATCGTCGCTTGCGCTGTCGTCGGTCAGATTGTCGGTGGTGTCGCTGTCCGTCGCACTGTCGTCGGCTTTGGTATCGTCGGACGTGCTGTCAACGCTGGAATGGTCCGATGTGTCGCGCGCGTCGTGGGGACCTTCATTGTAGATATTGGTCTCGTTGATCACAGGCGCTCCGCCGTAACCGCCCCCAAAGCCGCCGCCCCCGCCGAAAAAGCCCGAACCCATCGGCCCGCGGAAAAAGTGGTCGGCGATAGCACTGCCGATGAACCCGCCGGCCAGGCTGCTGAGCAGGCTTCCACCGATGACGCTGCCCATCCCGAGCCCGCTCCCGCCGCCGGGGCCGCCACTGCCGAACAATCGTTCCATGGTGCCGGGCTGGCGAACTTCCGCACGCGTCGCCATGCGCGCCAGAGTCTGGGGATCGTCAGCCGTCTGCGGAGGACGCTCGGCCGGAGGAACAGTGGAACTGAGTTGTTGCAGCACCATGCGCCTCTGTTCCGGAGTAAGCTGCGCGAATGCTTCCTGGTGGGCCTGCTCGATTGTTTCGGGCGGCGCCGTTCTGAGCATGTACTGATAACGCGCCACTGCCTGGTCGTCCGACAACGGCTGGTTTGTGGGCGTGTACTGCTGCTGGGGCGGTTGAGACTGGTACTGCGAACCCTGGTAGGACGCCTGCTGCCGCTGGGGCGGGGCGTTCTTCGGCTGATCGTCGTGGCCAAACAATTTATCGAGGATACTCATTTGGTTAAAGCCTCCATGTCAGGGGGATTGCAACTCGATTGTCCCATGACTGAAGACGAGGCAGCACTGTAGGTCGAGGCTCACGCGGAGTCTTTGAATACGTCTCGGGGCCGCTATTTACGTGCCGTCGTGGTCTTCCGGTCTGCTGAAACCGGCACGCCCTGCTGATTCTTGCCGGTCATGCGATTTCCGGCGACCGTAAGGTTGTCGACAAACCCCGCGTCCCACCGTACAACGGTTGCTCCGCGCTTCGGGTCGGCACAGTCCCACTTCCCGGCGGCCTTGCCGTTCATCAGCACCGTCTTTTGCTGGGTGATAGTCACGGACCCGCCGTTGAACCATCGCCAGTCCCCAATCGCCGCATCGCAACCGGCCGCCGCAGCCGATGCGGAAGATAGTAAGAGAAGAGTCAGGATTGCTCGCGTCATAATTAGTTAACCTCTCGTATCGATTCGCCATTCTCCCATAACTCATTGGCAGCTTTGGGGAGTATTGGAGTTACGATGCGCCCGAGTGTTCTGCTGCTCACAATAATTAAGGACCGGCAACCGCGATACACTCTGATTTGCGACTCGCTATTGCGTTTCTCTCGTGTATCCTCGTCTTCGCCGCGGATAAGGTGGATCCCAAAGCCGTCCTCACCGGCGATGCCGCTTTCGCCGATTACCACAACGTGCAGCCAGGCGTATTCCGGAAAATAACCGCCGATAAGCTTCCCAAGCCCTACGCCACGCAAGGCGTCGCGAATGCGCCAAAAGTGGTCCCGCGCCCGGCTGACGCATGGCCGAAAGCGCCGCAAGGTTTTAAGGTCGAACTCTATGCCAGCGGACTGAACTATCCCCGCGAGATCCGCCGGGCTCCGAACGGGGACCTTTTCGTCGCGGAAAATCGCGCCGGTGAAATCAAGATTTTCCGCGGCATTACGAAAGATGCCAAGCCGGAACAGACGTCCACCTTCGCCACCGGTCTTCGCTCGCCCTTCGGTATCGCTTTTTACCCGCCGGGACCGAATCCGCAATGGGTGTACATCGGCAACACCAATTCCGTCGTCCGGCTGCCGTACAAGAACGGTGACCTGAAGGCCACCGGGCCGGCGGAGATCATCATTCCCGAACTCCCGACCGGTGGACACTCCACGCGCGATGTCGCGTTCTCGCCCGATGGCAAGAAGATGTTCGTGGCCGTCGGCTCGCGCTCCAACGTCGACGATCCCGATACGCACTCCGGCGAAAAGCTGCGCGCCAACATTCTGGAGTACACGCCCGAAGGTAAGTTCGTGAAAGTGTACGGAGGGGGAATACGGAATCCGGTCGGTATCGCCATCAATCCGATCACCGGCGAGCTCTGGTGCTCCGTCAATGAACGTGACATGCTCGGCGACAACCTGGTGCCCGATTACATTACGCATGTGGAAGATGGCGGATTTTACGGTTGGCCCTGGTACTACATGGGCAGCAATCAGGACCCGCGCCTGGAGGGCACGCATCCGGAGTTGAAGGGTCACGTGCTTGTTCCGGATGTTCTGCTTCAGCCGCACAACGCCTCGCTCGAAATGGTCTTCTACGATGGCAAGCAGTTCCCGAAGGAATATCAGGGCGATATCTTCGCGGCCGAGCACGGCTCCTGGAACAAGGCTGTCCGCGCGGGCTATGAGGTGGTGCGCGTGCCGTTAACGAACGGACACGCGACAGGCGAGTACGAAGATTTTCTCACCGGGTTTGTGACTTCGGATGGAGAAGTATGGGGCCGCCCGGTCGGGGTCGCCGTCGCAACCGACGGCTCCTTGATGGTGACGGACGATGGATCGAAATCCATCTGGCGCGTCACCCACAGCAAGTAATCGAATCTAAGACGCCGCCGCGTTGCGGAATACTGTAATAATTCCTAACGAGGTTCCGAATGCGCCGGATTGTCTTACTGTTGACGCTTTGCTTCTCCGCGTTTTCCGCCGAGAAGCGCCCCATCACCGAAACCGATCTCTACGCTTTCAAGTGGATCGCCGACCCGCGCATTTCCCCCGGCGGCTCCGAGGTCGCCTACACCCTGGTGACTGTCACACCGAAGCACGAGAACTATGCGACGTCGCTCTGGATCGTGCCTTCGGCCGGAGGCGCACCCCGCCAGATCACGAACGGGACGCACGATTCCTCGGCCCGCTGGTCGCCCGATGGCTCACGCCTGGCCTTCTTGCGCGTGAATGAGAACAATGGCAAACCGGAGCCTGCACAGATCTACGTGCTCGACATGCACGGCGGTGAAGCGAGAGCGCTAACCGATCTGCCGAAGGGCGCCGCGAATCCGGTCTGGTCGCCCGACGGCCAGTCCATCGCATTCCTGTCCAGCACGGAGCCCGCCGATTTCGATAAGAAGAAAGATGACGAGAAATCCGACGTTCGCGTGATCAACCGCGCTGTCTATCGGTCAAACGGAACCGGATACGTGGACTACGAGCGCAAGTCGCATATCTACACCGTCGTTGTCCCGGCCGTACTGAATGCGCCGGTCAAGGCCAAGCAGATCACGACGGACAAGTTCGACGAAAACTCCATCAAGTGGGCGAAGGATGGTTCGCAACTCTACTTCGTCACCGAGCGCGAGGCAGAGACGTACTACGAACAGCCGCACAGCGACATCTACGCCGTCGGCGCCAGCGGCGGTGAAATGCACAAGCTGGTCAGCATGGACGGACCGATTCGCGGGATGTCGCTCAGCCCCGACGGCAAGCGGATGGCGTTTCTCAGTTCCGAGAATAGGAAACCCGTGCGCATGCATGGCCCTCCGGATCTCTACGTGACGGATTTGCACGCCGGCTCGAAGCCGCAGAATCTGACCTCGGACTACGATTACGAGATCGGCGGCGGGATTGGCGGCGACCAGGCGCCTCCGCGCGCGGCTTCGCCATCCTTGCCCTGCTGGAGCAGGGACGGCCGGTTCGTCTATGTCACGTCCGCCGAAAAGGCCCGCAACAACCTGAAGCGCATCGATGCGCGCTCTGGCAAGCTCGAAGCGGTCACAACGGGCGATTGGGATGTTGAGGCGTACAGCGCAACGCCCGATCTCTCCAAAACGGCGCTTCTGATCTCCACCCCCACCAACATCGGCGACCTCTATCTCCTGGAAGGCAAGTCGCCTAATCCTGTGCGGATCACGAAGGTGAACGATGAATTGTTCTCGCAACTGGATCTGCCTGCGCCCGAAGAGATCTGGTACAAGAGCTTCGACGGCAAGATGATCGAGGCTCTCGTCCAGAAGCCGCCGCAGTTCGACCCTGCGAAGAAATACCCGCTGATCCTGAATATCCACGGCGGTCCGAATTCCACGTACGGCTTCAACTTCTTTCACGAGATGCAGTTCATGGCGGCGAAGGGATATGTGGTGCTCTATCCGAATCCGCGCGGATCGACCAGCTTCGGAGAAGAGTTTGCCAACGTGATCCAGTACAAGTATCCGGGCGACGATTTCAAGGACCTGATGGCGGGCGTGGACTTTCTGATCGCCAAAGGATACGTGGATGCCGGCCATCTGGGAGTGACCGGCGGCAGCGGCGGCGGAGTGCTGACGAACTGGGCCGTCGGCCACACCGATCGCTTCAAAGCGGCCGTTTCGATGCGTTCCATCGCCGATTGGTCCGGATGGTGGTACACGGCCGACTTCACCCAGTTCCAGCCGAGCTGGTTCAAGGGCGCCCCGTGGGAAGCCGAGGCGGATTACAAGGAACGCTCTCCCATTACCTATATCCGGAACGTGCAGACACCTTTGATGCTGGTGGAAGGCGAGGCTGATTACCGGACTCCGCCGACCGCCGGCGGCGAGCAGATGTTCCGCGCTCTGAAGTATCTGAAGAAGACAGTCGTCATGGTTCGCTTCCCCGGCGAGTCGCATGAATTATCGCGCTCGGGACAGCCGAAGCACCGCGTCGAGCGATTGGATCACATCGTGGGCTGGTTCGATATTTACCTGCAGGGAAAACCGAACAAAGTCTACGAGGTCTCTGAGTGAACCTGCGTAAGCAGTTCATGGTGAAGCCGGGTGGAAAATTTCGGCTTTCCGATCACGATCCGGATGAAGTCTGCAACGTGGATGAGAAGAAAGAAGCCGTGGAGTTGACCCTTCACCTCACGGGCCGGCTCGTTCATTTGCAGAAGGTGCTCTATGCCGAGCACAAGCGGTCGCTGTTGATCATCCTGCAGGGGATGGACGCGTCCGGAAAAGACGGCACGATCTCGCATGTAATGTCGGGAGTCAATCCACAGGGTTGCTACGTGACCGCGTTCAAGGAGCCCACAAAGGTGGAATTGGATCACGATTTCCTCTGGCGCGTCCATCAGCACGTTCCCGGGCGTGGGATCATCGGCATTTTCAACCGTTCACATTACGAGGATGTGCTGGTGGTGCGTGTGCATAACCTTGTGCCGAAGGATGTCTGGTCGAAGCGGTATGACCAGATCAACGCGTTCGAGGAGATTCTGGCGGAAAATAATGTGGTCATTCTGAAGTTCTTCCTGAACATCAGTAAGGACGAGCAGGCCAGGAGGCTGGAGGAACGCAAGATAGATCCGGAAAAGAGCTGGAAGATCTCGGAGGCGGATGAAGCGGAGCGGAAGTTTTGGGACGATTACCAGGCCGCATACCAGGATGCGATCGGCAAATGCAGCACTAAGTACGCGCCGTGGTTCGTTATCCCGGCGAATAAGAAGTGGTTCCGAAACCTGGCGGTCTCTCAGATCATCGTAGATATGCTGGACGATCTGAAGTTGAAATATCCCACGCAGGTGAATCTCGCAAAAAGAAACAGTAAAGCGCGTCAATGACCGCGATTACTGGAATTTCCAGCTAGACTGAATGGAGCTATTTTAATTCGCTTTCTCGGGTGCCTATTGAGTCTCGATATTCTACAGCGTGAACGGGAAGGAATCGTCCTTTTGGACTGTAAGGGACGAATCACGGCTGGCGGCGAAACCGCCGAGTTCCGCGGGACGTTCGAGGATCTGATCGCATCCGGGAAAGCAAACCTGATCTTAAATTTAGCCGACGTGGATTTCATCGACAGTACAGGGTTGGGCGCTTTGGTCGTCGCCTCCGGAACGGCTAAGAAAAAGGGCGGCAGGATCAAGCTCTTGAATCTGAACAAGCGGAATGTCGAACTGCTGGTGATTACGAAGCTGACTACGATTTTCGAGATTTTCGACGATGAGCAGGACGCAGTGAATAGCTTCTTTCCCGACCGCCAGGTTCGCACGTTCGATCTGCTCGCGTTCGTGCGGGACATGAAGCAGGAGTAGCG
>JAOAPQ010000506.1 GCA_025462965.1 Bryobacterales bacterium | reverse complement strand
CTTGGGTCGGCATGGCGAAAGCCGCGTGACCAAGGCAGCGCTGATCAGCGCGGTGCCGCCGCTCATGGTGAAGACGGCAGCCAATCCGCTCGGCCTTCCCAAGGAAGTGTTTGATGGCCTGCAGGCGCAGCTCGCCGCCAATCGTTCGCAATTCTATCGCGACCTGCCGGCTGGGCCTTTCTATGGCTACAACCGGCCCGGCGCGAAACCCTTGGAGGCCGTCATCGAAAATTGGTGGCGCCAGGGCATGATGGGGGGTGCCAAGGCGCATTATGACGGCATTGTGGCCTTTTCCCAGACCGATTTCACGGAAGACCTCAAGAAGATCACCATTCCGGTATTGGTGATGCACAGCGAAGACGACCAGATCGTGCCCTATGTCGCCGCCGGGCCGCTGTCCGCAAAGCTGCTGAAGAACGGAACCATGAAAACCTACAAGGACTTCCCGCACGGCATGCCCACCACGCATGCGGACACGATCAATTCCGACCTGTTGGCGTTCCTAAAGCTCTAACGACTGGTTAGAGGCATTTGTTCTCTTACCCGCGCCGACGGAGGGACACGCGGCGATCAGCCGCGTTCTTTCGGTGCTACATCGCATGGCCGCATGTCCCGTCAATCTGTTTTCAAGCGCCGGTGGAGTGAACGGATACGTGGTTGATGAGCCAGGCAAAATCCAGGTCGCTGTAAGTACTGACATCGTTGGCAAGAGCGCTGTTAAAGTTCAGCGTCCCAACCTCCACGAGCACCCACGATCCCGCTGGAAAGATTGTCCTGGGGTCCGAAGTCAGATGTCCCCAAACCGTATCCCCATACGCGATATAAGAGTTGTCCCAGTGACCCTCGGTTGCGCCGCTCTCCGTCCACCATGAAGTTTCGCTCCGTTGCAACTCACTGGAGGAGCCGCCAACGCTCGCGTTCAGCGTCAGGTAATTATGCTGGTTGACGGAGGAATCCGACCATCCCCATTCGTCAAACAAAGAAACGCGATGATGCGAACCTCTCGACACTGCCTCAATCCACACTTCAATCAGCCCGGCCGTTGGCATTTGGAACCAGAAGTACAGATTAGTCGCATACTCCATGTATCCGTAATCGGCATCTCCCGCATCGCTGTCGTCAATGTGGTTCAGATTGCCGATGAATCCAATCGACGGGTCCAGATAAAGCGTCGGAGAAAAGGAGAACCCGGCGTTGGAGCCACTGTACCACCACGCACTCCCGAAAGGCGGGCTGACCACGATCCATGGATTGCTGTTATGGTTCCGGATATCGAGCGGAACATTGGCCGGCCCGACGATGATAGCGCGCTTGTCGTCCTGGTATGCCGTTGCCGGAGCCAGTTCTCTCACCAACGCGGCGGCATTCCGGCTCAGCTTCTGGAGTTGATGTATATCGATGCCGGCTTCGTGCGCCCAGACCAAAGACTCCTCTTTCCGCTCGCGATGAAAACTCTCGACTTCACTCCTCGACATCTCAGGCCCGCGCGGAGGGAAGAACACCTTGTTCTTGAATCGCTTCTGGTCCTTCAGGTAACAACGCAGTTTCTGGTATTTATCGTGCCCCAGCGAATGAATTACGCGTTCCCGGTGCTCGCCGGCAATGAGCCCTATCTTCTTGGCGTTCTCACCGGTCCGTGTAACGTCCGCTAGGTCGGATGCCATTCGCTCTTCAAGAACCGCCTGGCGTGTTTCACAAGATACGCGAGGGTGATTCGGAATTTGTCTCTGGGAGCCCTGTTCTACCTGCATCATACGTTTGTCTCCTGCCCGCTTACGCAACTACGCTATCGACCGGCGCAATACTCCGTCGCCGGCCGAAAGCCCGCCTCTCTTACACCTGGAAAGCCTGAATCGATTGCACGAACCCGAGGTAGATCCCCGTGCAGGCAAACGAAAAACCAGTCGGTCCGCCGCTAAAGAGCATAGCGACCGCCGCCGGCGTGTTCGAAAAGCTGGAGGCCGTCGTAGTACCCGCGGGACCGTTCAAGCTCATGGTGACCTGATACCCGAAGAAATGCACCATCATGACGTACGTCCCCGATGACGGAGGGTGAAACGTGATGTACCCCGCGCTGCCAGTCCATTCGCCGGGGCTGGCCGGGTTTGGATGCACGATCGGTTGCATGTAGATCAGGTCGCTCGTCGCATCCCAGCGGCCAGGCTGGTACATATCCACCAGCCCATTCACGCTGTCATAGGGTTGACGCGCGCTGAGTTGCATGACGGGCGGTTTCAGCGCAACCGGGCCCTTTGTTAGTTGGGAAACCAGCTTAGCCAGACCGGCCTCGCTGATAAGTGGCTGCCGCTGAATTACTGTTTCCTTCTGCTCTTTCAACTGCGTCAGGAACGTTTCTTCGGGATGACGGAGAGCGTCCGATAGCAACAGTTTCTTTGACGTATCTTCGTACTTAGTGCTCATATCTCACCTCACTGACGTGTAGTGAGTCGAGACAATCTTTTGTTACAAGAAAGGCAAATCCGCGTTCATCTGCGTTAATCGGCGGCCATACTCGCTACTTACTTACTTATGTAACTTCTGAAACACTCAGGGCGCGGTCGTCACTATTTGGACGTGATTTGGACGTGCTGAACGAAAACATAGGAAGAGGATAAACATATGCTGGGTGATGGAATCAGGCGAAATATAGCGCAGGTCGATCCCACAGAGCGGGCCGCGTTGCGCGATGCGATCAAGGAGCTGAATCACAGATATTATCCGGGTAGTCCGGGCGACATGCCGCCGGGCGGCGTGAGCTGGTGGTTCAAACAGGACGAGATTCATCAGGCGACACACGTGCATGGCGGACCCGAGTTTCTGCCGTGGCATCGCGAGGTCACCAACCGCTTCGAGGAGCTCATCCGGGAGATTAACCCCCAGTTGTCGCTTCATTACTGGGACTTCAAGGAAGATCCCCGCAACATCCAGAACGGAAACATCGGCGGGGGAATGATGGGCCCGGTCAACCTGTTCGATGCCAACTTCATGGGGTCGCCGGGTATCCAGGAGAACGTCAACCCCGACGGCGGGCCGATGGGAGAGCCTTGGCTCAGCGCGGGATTCTACGATCCGCAAGCCGGCACGTCCGGCCACCCGCAGGATCGGGACGCCAGCGGAGGGACTCCGGCCGATCCTCCCAAGTTCGTCATGCGGCCGTCCAACTACCCCGGACCGCCGCCGTCGCCCCTGATCACAGCAACGCAGGAGAACCATATCCTGGGTCTTCAGCAGTACGGCCCGGCAGTCCCCACGAACCACCAGAACGATGCGAATTTCGTCAACAACATCAAGCCGAACTATTTCCGGACGGCGTGGGAAGACATCCATAATCAGACGCACCCGTACTTCGCCGACATCAGCCCCCACGATGCGTTTCGCGACCCATTCGTGTACCTGCTCCACTCGAACGTCGATCGGATCTACGCAATGTGGCAGTGCGATCCGACGCATCCGGAGCGGTTGGATCCGAACAACGTCTACGGGCTCGAGGGGAACATGGACGTGGACGTGATCGCGGTGGGGGTCCACTCGGTCCAGAACCTGACCCACCAGGTGGAGCCGTGGAGCACAGGCCAGGGCGAATTCCACAACATCCGTCCCTGGGAGCCGACGCATGAGAACCAGGGCTCGCCACACGACTACCACGACCTCTCGGTGGTCGCGCCGCCGTGTTATGACACCTTGCCGACTACGGTGCGGATAGTCGCGGCGGAGAACCCGGGCAACTCCATCAACTTCAACGAGGTGCCGCAGAGCGAGACGGCATTGCGCGCGGCCGTGTTCGAAGTCTTCGCCTGCGGCACAGTGACGCTGCAGGTGACCGTCCCGCCAAACGCTCCATATTCCGTACACATGCCTCCCGGCGGCACGGTGGTTGTGTCTCCCGGAGCCCATCAGTTGCAGGTGGCGCGGATCTGGTTCCAGTTTACGGGCGGGGCGCCGGGCGCGGCGCCGAACGGATCGGTGACAATCCGCTGCGTGGAGACCAACCAGGACTTTGTCTTCTCCATTCACGGCAACAGCATTGCGCGGCCCACGGTGGCGGTGATGCTGGTTCTCGATCAGTCGGGAAGCATGGGCTGGCTGGCCGGCATCGACGGCACCACCAAGCGGATCGACGTTCTTCACACGGCGGCCTCGAACTTCTGCCAGCTGGTTCAGGCCAACAACAGCGTAGGAATGGTGAGCTTCGACCAGGCATCGTACCCCGGGTTTGCCGTCACCACGCTCACCGGCGCCATGAGCGATCCGAATCTGATGAACATGGTGAACACCATCGACAATCTACAGCCCCAGGGCGCAACCTCGATCGGGAATGGAATCGCACTGGGCAGGACAACGCTCAACCCGGTGGCCGGCCAAAAGGCGATGGTGGTGTTTACCGACGGGCTCGAGAACAGCCCTCAGCGCATTGCCGACGTCATGGGAAGTCTGGACGCGCAGACCTTTGCCATTGGTCTGGGGACGGCGCAGCAGGTAAGCGCCGGAGCGCTGAACGAGATTACGAGCCACACGGGCGGCTACGTGCTCCTCAGCGGGCCGCTCAGCCCCTCGATCGACGATCAGTTCCGCCTGCAGAAGTATTTCCTGCAGGTCCTCGCCGGGGTCACCAACACGAGCGTGGTTACCGATCCTAACGGGACGATCTTTCCCGGCCTGAAGGTTCGGATTCCCTTCCAGCTCAGCGAAGCCGACATCGACGCGACGCCGATCCTTTTGACCGATCATCCGGGCGTCAACTTCTACATCGAGACGCCGGCCGGGGACGTGATGACGCCCGCGTCGGCGGCCGGCCTGGGAGCAGTTTACGCGGTTGGCACCAACATGAGTTACTACCGGTTCACGCTGCCGCTGGCGCTCGGGGCAAAGCCTGCCCAGGCGGGGACGTGGTATGCGGTTCTCGAGATGGCCGGCGGGAAGGGAACATCCACGCTGGCTGCCAACGTCCGCGGCGGGCGCGGGATCCGTTACAGCTTCACCGCACAATCGTTCACGAACATTCGCATGGAGGCACGGCTGTCGCAGAACAGCCTGCAACCGGGGGCGACCCTCACCATCTCGGCGATGCTGACGGAATACGGTGTTCCGGTGGAGCACCGTGCGAACGTGCGCGCGGAGGTGGAACTGCCGGACAATACCCGGCAGACGCTGTGGCTATCGGAGGGAGCCCCGGGCCGGTTCCAGGTGAGCACGACTGCGGTCCTGGCAGGAGTCTACCGGGTTCGTGTAGTGGCGTCCGGCGTCACGATGCGGGGCGTCTCATTCACGCGCGAGCAGCTGCTCTCCGCGACAGCTATTCTAGGTGGCGACAACCCGCTGCCGACGAGCGGACCATCTACGAAAGCACACGATGAGGATCTGTGCAAGCTGCTCCACTGCCTGCTTGGTCCGAATTCGTTCGGTCGTCTCCTTGCGCAGCACGAAATCGATCCGAAGGCCGTGTTGTCCTGCATCGAGACGTGGTGCAAGGCTAGGCTCGCCGGTCCTACCGCGCAGGAACTCGCGGAGCGTGAAGGTACGG
>JAOAPQ010000494.1 GCA_025462965.1 Bryobacterales bacterium | reverse complement strand
CACCCGGACCACTTCTCGGTCAGACGACGCGCTATCTCGATCGCGAGGTTCTCCGTTGTCGGCACCGTTCGGGCGAACGCCGGGACATCGAGATTCATGTTCTTGTGGTGAAACGCGGCAACGATCTCCCGGTCAACCAGTTCATCCAGCCGCGCGGGGTCGAGCGCGCGCCCGGTCCTTTCGTCAACGGGTCCCCGGGCCGTGACGAAGATTTCGTAATCGTGGCCATGGCCGTACGGATTGTTGCACTTGCCGAAGACGGCCCGGTTCTTCTCTTCGGAGAAGCTCTCGGAATGCAGCCGGTGCGAAGCGGCGAACTGGTAGCGGCGCGTGACACGGATCATGCCGCATCTCCCGAATAGTCTACGTACAGGTCCGGAGTCTCCCAGACCCGTACATTGTGCAGTTGACCGGCAAGCGCCGGCTCGATGCGCCGCCAGATTTCGATGGCCACATTCTCCGCGGTTGGAATCACGCGGTCGAACGGCGACACTTCATGGTTCAGAAAACGATGGTCAAATGGCTCCACAATCTCGCGGTTCAGAATATCTTTCAGTTCCTTGAGGTCCATCACCATACCGGTCACCGGGTCCGGGTCCCCCGCCAGAGTCACTTCCACCGAGTAGTTGTGCCCGTGGCCGTGCGGGTTTGAAGCGGTGCCGAAGATTTCGCTGTTTTCCCGGTCCGAAAGCGAAGGGTTGCGGCACGCGTGCGATGCCGAAAATTCGATCTTCCGCGTTATCAGCATGTATAACCTTGATGCCCGGAAGGTTCGCCGGGATACACTTAAGTATATTTGATTCTGCATGAACAACTCCAAAGTTGACCGTATCCTACAGGCCGGCATCGGTCTGCTGCTCCTGCTTTTCGTCGGATTGCTCTACAGTTCTATCCATGAGCGCGTGGTCAACGTGGGAGATTCCGCCCCCGGATTCTCCATCAAGGCCAGCAACGGCAAAGAGGTTTCCCCATCAAACGTCGGCGGAAAGCTGCTGGTCCTGAACTTCTGGGCCACCTGGTGCCAGCCCTGCGTGGACGAATTGCCTTCTCTCGACCAACTTGCCCGCCGCTTCCAGGACCGGGGCCTGGTTGTGCTCGGGATCAGCGTCGACAAGGACGACGCGGCCTACCGGAAGTTCCTGAGCCGGTACCAGGTCGGCTTCCTCACTGCGCGCGATCCCGAGCAGAAGATTAATTACGATTACGGCACGGCCCAGTTTCCGGAAACGTACATAATCAATTCCAGCGGCAAGGTAGTCGACAAAATTGTTGGGCCGGCGAACTGGACCGACGATAAAATGATCGAACATGTCCAGTCTCTCCTCTGATGCGCGCAAACGTCTGGTCGCGCTGCTTGGCCCGCGCGGCTATCTGGACAAGCCCGAAGACCTGAAGCTCTACGAGTACGACGGCAGCATCGATAAAAGCCTGCCCGAGATGGTCGTATTTCCACGTTCAACCGAAGACGTGGTCGAGATCGTCAAAATCTCGAAAGAGTTCGGTGTCCCGATCGTCGGCCGGGGCGCCGGCACCGGTCTCAGCGGCGGCTCCATTCCCCTTCAGCGCGGAATCGTGATTGCCTTCGCGCGGATGAATCGCATTCTGGCGATCGACGTGGAGAACGAGCGTGCCATTGTCCAACCCGGTGTCGTGAATCTGGATATCACTGTCGCCGTGCAGGGCCGGAAGTACTTCTACGCACCCGATCCTTCCAGCCAGCGGGCATGCACCATCGGCGGTAATGTGGCCGAGAACGCCGGCGGCCCGCATACCCTCGCGTATGGCGTAACGACGAATCACGTCCTTGGATTGGAGTGCGTGCTCCCGGACGGCTCCGTCATGTTCACGGGCGGCGAAATACAGGACTCGCCCGGATACGATCTCACCGGCCTGCTCACGGGATCGGAAGGCACCATGGCGCTGGTAACCAAAATCGTAGTGCGCCTGATGCGGCACATGGAAATGGTGAAGACCGCGCTCGCCATCTACAACACCGTCGATGACGCCGCCAATACGGTTGCCGAGATAACAGCGCGCGCCATCACTCCCGCGGCAATCGAAATGCTCGATGGCAGAATGATGCGGATGGTGGAAGACGCGACGCACGCCGGATACCCGCTCGATGCCGCGGCCGTTCTGCTGATCGAACTGGAAGGCTTGCGTGAGGCCGTGGAGGAGCAGGCGGAACAGGTCCGCGAGGTTTGCCTGAATACCGGCGCCCGCGAGTTCCGCGTGGCGAAGACGCCGGAAGAGCGGGATCTGTTGTGGAAAGGCCGCAAGAACGCCTTTGGCGCCGTCGGTCGCGTGAGCCCGACTTACTACGTGCAGGACGGGGTTGTACCGCGTTCGGAGATTGCCGGCACGCTGCGGTACATCGAGCAGGTAGGTGAGAAATACGGCTTGCGCATTGGCAACATCTTCCATGCCGGCGATGGCAATATGCATCCGATCATCCTCTTTGATGCCCGCGACCCGGATGAGTTGGAACGTGCCAAAGAGGCTGGTGAAGCTATTCTGAGCTACTGCATAGAAGTCGGCGGGTCGATAACGGGCGAGCACGGGGTTGGCATGGAGAAGAACGAATTGATGAGCCGCTTGTTCCCCGCCGAGACACTGGCGGCCATCCAATCCTTCAAAGACCTATTCGATCCGGATAACCGCCTGAACCCGGGCAAAGTTCTTCCCACCGGCAAAGGCTGCCTTGAGATCCGGCAGGCGCCGTTGGTTTCCGGAAGCCGGGTTTATTAGACGTGAGTCTTGCTGATTGGCTGCTTGCCGATATCCGGCTTCCCAAGGGTGTCCACAGCAAGCCCGAGGCGGTACATCCCTGGTGGCGCGTCATGTGCCTCACCGGGGTCGATTACTTTTCCACCCTGGGTTATCAACCCGGTATCGCGTTCCTGGCGGCCGGTCTGCTATCGCCGCTCGCGACCCTGATCCTGGTGCTGGTTACGCTGTTCGGCGCGCTGCCGGTCTACTGCCGTGTCGCCGAAGCCAGTCCGAACGGGCAGGGCAGTATCGGCATGCTGGAGAAGCTCTTCCCGGAATGGAAGGGCAAAGTCTTCATTCTGATCCTTCTTGGCTTCGCGACGACGGATTTCATCATCACGATGACGCTCTCGGCTGCCGACGCCGCGGCGCACTTCACCCAGAATCCCTTTACGCCGGATTGGATGAAGAGCCAGATGGCCGTGACGCTCGCGCTGCTGGCGATCCTAGGCGCAATTTTCCTGAAAGGCTTTAAGGAAGCGATCGGTGTGGCTGTCGTCCTGGTCGGTGTTTACCTGGCGATGAATGCCGTGGTAACCGCGGTCGCAATGCAGCATGTCCTGCGTCACCCGGAGTTGGTTCCGCATTGGGAGAACACTCTTCTCGCACAGCACGGCAATCCGCTCGTGATGCTCGGCGTCGCGCTCATTCTATTCCCGAAGCTTGCACTCGGATTGTCAGGCTTCGAGACCGGCGTGGCGGTCATGCCTCTGGTCAAGGGGGAAGATCTCGCCGCCAGAATCCGCAACACCCGCAAGCTGCTGGCCACGGCCGCTGTGATCATGAGCATTTTCCTGATCCTGACCAGCATCGTGACAACGCTTCTCATTGAACCGGACAAATTCAAACCTGGCGGCGAGGCTAACGGTCGCGCGCTGGCCTATCTGGCGCACCAGTATCTTGGAAACATCTTCGGAACGGCATACGACGCCAGCACCATCCTGATTCTCGCCTTCGCCGGCGCTTCCGCCATGGCCGGTCTTCTGAACCTGATCCCGCGCTACCTGCCGCGCTTCGGAATGGCCCCGGAATGGGCGCGAGCCTCGCGTCCGCTGGTTCTGGTGTTCATGACAGTTTCCTTCGCAGTAACGCTGCTCTTCCGCGCCAATGTGGACGCGCAAGGCGGCGCGTATGCGACCGGCGTTCTGGTTTTGATCACATCGGCGGCGTCCGCAGTAACCATCTCCGTATGGAACACCCGTCTACGATGGCCATTCGGGTTCATTGCGCTCGTCTTCGTCTACACGACCGTGATGAACGTGTACGAACGTCCGGAAGGTATTAAGATCGCGTCCTTCTTTATCCTCGCGATGGTCGCGACGTCGCTGATATCGCGCGCGCTACGGTCCACTGAACTCCGCATCCGTGCCGTCGAGTTCGATGACGCCGCGACGGGCATGCTCGCGGAAGACGAGGATCAGGTGATCCGCCTTATTGCGCACCGCCCGCGCGTCGAGACGGAAGAAAATCTCGACAGGATCAATCAGGAGATCCGCTACTATCACAACCTCCCGCCGGACGAGCGCCTCTATTTCTTCGAGGTGGAAAAGGGTGACGCTTCGGAGTTCGAGGAAACACTGCGGGTCACAGGCGATCGGCGCGGAAAGCATGCAATTTTGCGGGCGCGAAGCCCGGTTGTTGCCAACGCGATCGCGGCCATGCTGATCCACCTGGAGAAAACTACGGGCCATATCCCGCATGGTTATTTCAAATGGACGGAAGGCAATCCCATTGGGAACCTCTTTCGTTTTCTGTTCCTCGGTGAAGGAGACGTTGCGCCCATTGCCCACGAAGTGTTGCGCCGCGCTATTCCCGACACGAAGCACAGGCCCGTGATCCACGT